>NZ_JBMDWE010000003.1:0-199474 GCF_053579655.1 Gelidibacter sp.
AGTAACCTCTTGAGCCGTAATCAAGTGCGCTATTCAGTTGCGCCACGAGGCCTTTTTAAGTGGGTGCAAATATAACACTTTTATTAAAAGACTACCAAACTTTTATTTCAAATTTTAAAATGTTTATTTTTGAACTATGATACAAGAAGCTTTATTAACTCAGTTTGCCAACTATTTCGATGACTTTATCATCAAAAATATTTCTAGGTATGGCATGATCAAACATTTTCAAAAAGATGACATCATCATGGATATCGGACAAAGTCTTACCCATGTACCACTCCTCTTAAAAGGCCACATCAAAGTGCTGCGTGAAGATGTAAGCGGTAGCGAACTTCTTTTATATGTATTGGAAGAGGGAGATACCTGCTCCATGTCCTTAACCTGCTGCATGGCAAAATCCAAAAGCAAAATTAGAGCGGTAGCCGATAAAGACTCGAGTGTCATTATGATTCCCAATGAAAAAATGACCGAATGGTTCCATAGCAATGAAAGTTGGCGAAACTTTATTTTACAGAGCTATCAGATCCGTTTCAACGAAATGTTGGAAACCATCGACACTTTAGCTTTCATGAAAATGGACGAACGTCTTTATAAATATCTCATAGATCATGTTAAATTGAACGCTTCTGAAACCATTTCAAAAACCCATCAGGACATTGCGGAAGATTTAAATACCTCGCGTGTGGTTATTTCGCGTTTGTTGAAACAATTGGAAAACGAGAAAAAAATTATTCTAAGTCGCAACAAAATTGAAGTTCTCGATTTTAAGTAACAATTATCACAAACCGAATCAATTACTAAACTTACCTTTGAAAAAAATTATTTTAATGGAATTTATATTACAACCTTGGCCTTGGTATGTTTCTGGCCCCTTACTGGCCATGATCATGTTTATCCTTATTTATTTTGGAAAAACTTTTGGCATGTCTTCTAACTTAAGAACCTTTTGCACCATTGCAGGAGCAGGTAAAAAAACAAAATTCTTTGACTTCGATTGGAAATCCCAACGATGGAATTTGGTCGTTGTTATGGGTGCCGTAATTGGCGGATTTATTGCCAGTACATTATTGTCCAATCCAGTGGACATCCATTTAAATCCTGTAACTGTTGAAAGTTTATCACAATTAGGATTTGAAAATGCCGGAAAAACCTTGCTACCTGCTGAACTCTTTAGCTGGGATGCGGTTTTTAGCTTGAAGGGATTATCCATCTTAATCATTGGTGGTTTCTTGGTAGGCTTCGGAACACGTTATGCTGGGGGTTGCACTTCTGGTCATGCCATCACTGGTTTAAGCAGTTTGCAATTGCCTTCTTTAATTGCCGTCATCGGTTTTTTTCTTGGCGGATTGATTATGGTGCATTTATTATTCCCTTTAATTTTTGGCTAACACGACCTGTTCATTTGCACCTCTTAATCAACCGAAAAGTTAATTTGGATCATGCATCTGACATTTAAAAAACAATAAATATATACAGATGAAATTTTTAAAATTTTTACTCGTCGGCATTGTGTTTGGAATCATTCTGGTAAAATCAGAAGCCGTTTCTTGGTATCGCATCTATGAAATGTTCCGCTTTGAATCCTTTCACATGTACGGCATTATAGGCACGGCAATTACTACAGGAATTATACTACTGTTGATCACAAAAAAATTCAAGTTTAAAAACATTGAAGGCGGTTTGATGAAAGTTCCTGATAAAGAAAAAGGCTTGACCCGCTATATTGTAGGCGGCACCCTTTTCGGATTGGGATGGGCCTTATCTGGCGCTTGCCCTGGCCCAATGTACATCTTGGTCGGCACTGGTGTTTTCACAATGCTCATCGTTATTTTAGCGGCCATTTTAGGCACTTACGTTTATGGTGTTCTAAAAGACAAGCTGCCTCACTAAATAGAATTCAGATAAATATTAGCTAAAAACCCGTTTGCAAATGATCTCATAGGAATCATATAGCAAACGGGTTTTATAATTTTATCTCAAATATAAATGGATGAATGCCAATGGATTAACAGTAGTGCATTTCAACATCCATTATCAATGTGACTTTTGTCACATTACTTCCTTTTAAGCTTTTGTATCTTTGAAAATCAAATAAATGAAAGAAACATTTCAAGTATTGTAATTAAATAAAAACAACAGAAGTCCTTATAAAACCTATAGTTACGAAGGGCATAAAAATCAAATTTAAATTATGAAAATAGAACAAATATATACAGGTTGTTTGGCACAGGGTGCCTATTATATCGAGTCTGAAGGCGAAGTGGCCATTATTGATCCACTACGGGAAATTCAACCCTATATTGACAAGGCAAACGCTGAAAACGCAAAAATAAAATATGTATTTGAAACTCATTTTCATGCCGATTTCGTTTCTGGACATGTCGATTTAGCCAACAAAACCGGAGCTACTATTGTTTTTGGCCCTGGAGCTGAAACGTCTTACGACATTCATTCGGCGACCGATGGCGAAATCTTTAAAATCGGAAATATCACCATAAAAGTACTCCATACACCAGGACACACCTTAGAGTCCTCAAGTTTTTTATTGATTGATAAAGACGGAAAAGACCACGCGATTTTCTCAGGAGACACGTTGTTTTTAGGAGATGTAGGCCGACCAGATTTGGCTATTAAATCTGATTTAACCAAAGAAGATTTAGCCGGAATGCTCTATGATTCACTCCGCACCAAAATCATGACCTTGGCAGATGACATCATCGTTTATCCAGCGCACGGTGCAGGTTCAGCTTGTGGAAAGAATTTGAGTAAAGAAACCGTTGGGACTATTGGCGACCAAAAGAAAACAAATTATGCGCTTCGTGCCGATATGACCAAGGAAGAATTTGTAAAGGAAGTGTTGGATGGAATGCCACCGCCGCCACAGTATTTTGCAAAAAACGCGATGATGAACAAAACGGGCTATGAGGCTTTTGATCAGGTTTTGAAAACAGGAAATGTCCCCTTGACCCCTGAAAACTTTGAGGCTATGGCCAATCACGAAGAGGCTATGGTACTTGATGTAAGAACGCAAAGTGATTTTGTCAAAGGACATATCCCAAACTCTATATTTATCGGTCTTAACGGACAATTTGCCCCTTGGGTTGGCGCGTTAATTACCGATTTGAAGCAAGCCTTGATTCTTGTCGTTCCTGAAGGCCAAAGCGAACAAGCTGTGACACGTATGTCTCGTGTGGGCTACGACAACACTTTAGGCTATTTAGAAGGCGGAATTGACGCTTGGAAAGCCGCAGGCAAAGAAGTCAGTACTTTGGATTCCATTTCTGCGGAAGCGCTTGCTGAAAAAGTTAAAACAGAAAAGTTAAATATTCTAGATGTAAGAAAAGATGGCGAATATGAAGCTTCGCATTTGGAAGATGTACAACATTTCGCATTGGACTTCATCAATGAAAATATGAATCAGATCGATCCTAAGAAAACCTACCATATTCATTGTGCCGGTGGTTATCGCTCCGTGATTGCCGCTTCTATTTTAAAAGCACGCGGATTTAATAATCTGGTGGATGTTGATGGCGGATTTGCTGCCCTTAAAGAAACGGATTTGCCGATTACGGAATTTGTTTGCCCTTCGACGTTGTAAGATTTTCTCTCGCGGAGACGCAGAGGCGGGAAGTTGAAATATCAAACCTCTAAGGTTTTCAAAACCTGAGAGGTTTTTTTATTGATAAGAATTTATACTATTTCCGCACTTAAACCAGCTTCCAAAAGCATGGTGCAACGCGGTTTAAGATCTTCATAAGATCCTGTTTTTACCGTGCATTTACCTTTGTAGTGCACTAATATGGAACATTGTTCCGCTTGCTCCGGCGTATGGTCACAAGCATAAATTAGTGTATCGATTACGTGGTCAAATGTATTGACATCGTCATTATACAATACGATCTCGTTCTGGTTTTTTTCTAAGGTATCAACGAGAAGGTCTTCCTGAATTTTCTCTTTTGTACTCATTTTTCTTAAGTCTTCAGTCCGCAGTCCACAGTCTGCAGTAGATAATTATAATAATTGATGCTGTAACAATGAAGTATTACTCTACTTATTTTCAGCATTCTACAAATTTACGAATTTTAAAGCAACCCAATTATTTCTTTCCAAACTTTCAACGCAGGTCAATCCATATTTATTACATTCTTCTTCAATGGCTGGAATATCGTCGTTATAAAAACCGCTGACGAAAAGCGTTCCCTCCGGATTCAGGCATTTCACATAAGATGCCATATCATTTAACAGAATATTTCGGTTGATATTCGCAATAATGGTATCGTATTTTTGATTTGTAAGCAAACTTGCATCGCCTTCCAAAACAGTGATGTGCGCACAGTTATTTCGTTCCACATTTTCCAAACTGTTCAGGTAGCACCAATTGTCATAATCGATGGCGTCAACAGTTTTAGCTCCTTTCATTTCGGCCAAAATTGCCAAAACACCAGTTCCACATCCCATATCTAACACCGATTTACCAGTAAATTCGTTTTTTAGAATATGCTGGATCATCATGTGCGTGGTTTCATGATGGCCAGTTCCAAAACTCATTTTAGGCTCGATAACAATATCGTATTCAGTTTTTGGCTTTTCGTGGAATGGTGCACGCACTGAACAGATTCCATCGACCACAATAGGATTGAAATTCTTTTCCCATTCCTCATTCCAGTTGACTTGTTCAATTTCTTCAAACGAATACGAAATTTTAAATTCATCTGAACTTAAAATATAGATATCATCAAGAATATTCGCATTCCATTCGTCCTTTTGAATGTACGCGGTCACGCCCTCTTCGGTTTCAACAAAACTTTCAAAACCTGCGTAGCCCAATTCGGCAATCAGAATTTCCGTTCCCGGCTGTAAAGGCTCCACCTTAAATTGATATCCGATATATATTGTGTTGGACATTTTTTACTTATGATTTAATATGAATATAACGTCACAAAGCTTCATTTAGAAGCCTTGCGTTGATTGAATGATTTTCTTATAAAACTAAAATGCGTTAGCGATTGCATAAAAGTCGGCCGCATTAAGTGCTGCACCGCCAATTAAACCACCATCAACATCTGGTTTAGAGAAAATTTCTTTAGCGTTTGATGGTTTACAACTGCCTCCATAAAGGATAGAAACATTATTCGCAACGTCGTTTCCGTAGGTATCAGCCACTGTTTTTCTGATAAACGCGTGCATGTCCTGCGCTTGCTCTGGACTTGCAGTTTCACCAGTTCCGATGGCCCAAACCGGCTCATAAGCCAAAACGATATGTTTAAAAGCATCAGCGCCCAAATGAAATAACGCATTCTTTATTTGACTTTCAACAACAACTTCTTCGTTACCCGATTTACGATCGGCCAGTTCTTCTCCAAAACAGAAAATAATGCGCATGTCATTTGCTAGTGCAGCATCTACTTTTTTAGCTAATAATTCATCCGTTTCATTAAAATAAGCACGACGTTCGCTATGTCCTAAAATCACGGTTTTAATACCAAGACTTTTAAGCATTGCTGCGCTGATTTCTCCAGTGTAAGCACCAGACTCAGCAAAATGCATGTTTTGAGCAATCACTTCAATCGAATCATCTTTCAATGAATTGAACGCCTGCCAAAGATTCGTAAAAGAAGGTGCAATCATGACCTCAACCTCCGCTGGATTGGATTGCGCTTTAAGTTCTGTAATCAACGTTTCGGTTTGTGCCAAATCATTGTTCATTTTCCAATTTCCTGCTACTATTTTTTTTCTCATATCCTATTCTACCTTCTCATTTCGACTGCGCTCAATGCAGGCACGGGAAGGATTTTTATTTAATTTATATTTTATTTTACAATTTCAAATCCTCAATATCATTCCAATGTTTCTTTTGCATGACCGTGCCCTTGTTTAGAACAACAACACCCGGATTGGCACGCACAATGGTTTTCAACACTTTTTCATCACACAGATAAAAATCAAAACCCCATCCATACTGTGCCTTGAAAGCTTGCTTTGTAGCGTCATCAGAAGTGGTCAATCCAATAACCGTATAACCTTTTTTAAGCGCTTCGTCAGAAAGAGTCTTCAGTTTTTCAAGCCCCTCTTTTTCGGACGATTTCAGATTGTAAGCAACAATCATGAGCAATTTATCTTTTTCTAAGAAATATGAAGTCAAATCTTCATCTTCAGATTCAATGGAGAAATCCTGAATTTTAGGAAGATCAGCGGCTTGAATTTCTTTGGTTTCTACATTGACAATTTCATCATATTTTGATGGTCCTTGCCCACGATCAGTTAAGGTTTTTTCTTCTCCGTTTAGCGTATAGGTCCAAACGTAATCAATAATCGCTTTTTTGGCATTTGCTGCAAGCTCCATATTTTGTTGCAGGTTGTCGCCAATTTTATAAGCTCTAAAATCGATGGCTGGCAAATGCATCAACACATAATAAGCAAACGAAAGCGAGGCTAAAAATCCTGCAAGGCCCACAACTGTAGTTCCCAGCTTACTGAAAATCGGCTTGATATGTTTGACACCAAAAAAGAGGATCAAAATTAAAACCAACAACACAATATCTTTGGTAAAACTTTGCCATGGCGTCATAGGAAGTGCGTCTCCAAAACAGCCACATTCTCTTACTTTATCGAAATAAGCAGAATAAAAAGTTAGGAATGTGAAGAAAACGATCATCAACAACAAACTCCATACGGTAAATTTTGGTTTGTAACCGATGAGCAAAAAGATACCCAAAACCACTTCAAAAACCACCACAATCACAGCAATCCCCAAAGCATAAGGCTCCAGAAACGGCAGATTTAGAACATCGGTTCCAAAGTACTCTTGCAGTTTATATGAAAATCCCAAAGGGTCATTCAATTTTACAAAACCTGAAATGATGAACAGGATACCAACTAATATTCTACTAATGTGAACTAAATATTTCATGAAAATTCCAATTTTTAAAATTCCAAATTCCAATAAATGGATATTTGAAAAACTATTGTACTTTATTTATTATTGCTGATAAAATTTGTCTTAATTCTTCTGCTTCAATGATTAGCTTTTCAATTTCTACAAGAAAATCTTCATTTGTTGCTTTGATTAATCGTAACCAATATTTACTTTCCTTTGCTTCTTTTCTTGATATTTTCAATCTAAATAAAAAATCCTTATCGCAAGTTTTTCATTGGCCTCGATATAATTTGCTCCAACTGAACCCGAGGATTTTACCAATTGCTTAGAATCCTAAATATTGGAAATTGTTCTGCTTAATTTTTTCAAAAACAACCTACAGTCCCTTGCGAACTCAAAAGTTCGCTCTTCCAGATTATAAATTCTCTCTTCGTTCATCTATTGGAATTTGGAATTTAATATTTTTGAATATTGCCTTAATTTTGTTCAAGCAAAATTAAGGCGAAAATTGCATAATTAATCATATCTTGATAATTGGCGACGATGCCCTCGCTTACCAAAGTTTTGCCGGCATTGTCCTCAATTTGTTTGACTCGTAATAGCTTTTGCAAAATCAAATCGGTCAAACTACTGACGCGCATATCACGCCAAGCTTCACCATAATCATGGTTTTTATCCATCATGAGTTGTTTGGTCAACGAAATTTTATCGTCATAGAGTTTGGTCGCTTCAGCTACATTCATATCCGGTTTTTCAGCAATCCCTTTTTCTAATTGAATTAAGGCCATCGTGCAATAATTGATGATGCCGATAAATTCGCTCTCCTCGCCTTCATCGACCTTACGTTGAGCATTTTGCTGCAAACCTCTTATCCGCTGGGCCTTGATGAAAATTTGATCGGTTAATGAGGGCAGCCTCAAAATGCGCCACGCACTTCCATAATCTGACATTTTATTAACAAAAAGAGTTCTGCATTTTTCAATCACAGCATCGTATTGTTTTGAGGTATTTTGCATAGAAAACTTGTAATTTTGCGTAAATTTCGCCTAAATAGTTCAGAGTGCAAAGTTCAAGGTTCAAAGTTTTATCGATATAAAAGTAAATTTGCTAAATATCCATAAATTTGACTTTTGCCTAATCATATATTTTGAATTACATACTTAGAACTCAAAATCAACATTATGACCATAAATTGTAAAGGACAGCTTATCGATTTGACAATCCCAAAGGTCATGGGCATCTTAAATTTGACCCCAGATTCTTTTTATGACGGTGGTGCTTATAAAAACGAAGCCGATATCTTAAGGCAAGTCGAGAAGATGCTGATCGAAGGCGCAACTTTTATTGACATCGGCGCTTACAGTTCAAGACCTAATGCTGTTCACATTAGTGAAACCGAAGAGTTAGAGCGTTTGCTTCCTATCATAAAAATTTTAATCGCCAGTTTTCCAGATATTTTAATCTCTATTGACACGTTTAGAGCCGAAGTGGCCAAGCAATCCATTAACGTTGGCGCATGTATGATTAATGACATATCTGCCGGAAAAATGGACGAGAATATGTTGGTGACCATTGCACAACTAAAAGTTCCTTATATTATGATGCATATGAAAGGCACTCCGCAAAACATGCAACAAAACATCACATACGATCATTTAATTAAGGACATTCTCTTTTATTTTTCTGAGCGTATGGCCGCTGCAAAAAGTTTAGGAATTATAGATATCATTGCAGATCCTGGATTCGGGTTTTCAAAAACCACCGCTCAAAACTACGAACTATTGAAGCATTTGGAAGTATTTAAAATGCTCGAAAAACCTATTCTAGTTGGGTTTTCAAGAAAATCAATGATCTCTAAAACTCTTAACATATCAGCACAAGAAGCACTTAATGGCACGACTGTTTTAAACACCATTGCGCTACAAAAGCAGGTGTCTATTTTAAGGGTGCATGATGTTAAAGAGGCTATGGAATGCATTCAACTCACGCAACAACTAAACTTATAATCCATGAAATCTCTATTACTTCCCTTGCTGTTTTTAACTTTCTCCTGTAATAACGAGAAAACGATACTGCTTCCTGAAATAATTCATGCTGACGTAACGGAAGTTCACGACGTCTCTCCTATTTATATTTTTTATGATGAAACAAAAACAGACAGTCTCGAACTCAACCGTGCGAATTTGATTACTTCCACCAATTGGCTCGTCAACGTAGATAAACGACTTACTTTAGGTCAAGTCATTCCTAAAATCATCGTGTTACAGGATAAAAAAAGGAATGCTGAAGCCCACAAAAATGAAAACTCTAGAAACTATTATACTTGTAATGATACGAGCATTAAAAACTTAGGCTTTTTGGATTTTACAAAGGTGATTTACAAAACAAACTATGTGTCGCCTAACATATCCGCAGACTATGACAATCCAAGAGAAAAACGCATCATTATTGATTTTAAAAGTGCTAGGGATATCAAATTGGTCAGTGTTTATAAAGATTCAATTATCAAAAAATCATCGTTGGAACATCTAAAAGAAGATATTGAGGCATTGCCACAAGACGCCTCCTATGAATTATTTTTAAATATCAACGACCAACTAAACTTTCAGGAGTATATCACTTTCAAAGCAACACTTTCTAAAGTAAACTCATCGAAAGTGACCATAAACGAAAACGAATTCATTTATTAAGCCTATTTTTTTAATTTTATAAAAACACGAAAACATTTGGACCAGCTAAAAATTTGGGATTTCGGAATTATTGATTTTATCGATGTTTTCCTCGTTGCCATACTTCTGTATTATGTGTACAAGCTAGTAAAAGGCACTGTTGCCATCAATATTTTTATTGGTATTATCATCATCTATTTTATATGGAAACTGACCATATTTCTAAAAATGGGCTTATTGAGCTCCATCTTCAGTGGGTTTATGGATGTTGGAATTATTGCTTTAATTGTAGTTTTTCAACCAGAAATTCGAAAATTCCTTTTGATGGTAGGTTCTACTAATTTCGGAAATAAACGCCGATTTTTAAGACACCTCATCTTCTTAAAAACGGAAGGACAGATACAAACCGATGTAGATGTTATCATTTCGGCCTGCCAAAAAATGGCATCGACAAAAACAGGCGCCTTGATTGTATTGGAGCGCAATAACAACCTCGACTTTTTAACCAGTTCAGGCGATGCGATGAATATTGCCGTAACCCAGCCTATCATTGAAAGTATCTTTTTTAAAAATAGCCCACTCCATGATGGCGCCATCGTCATTGCCGACAATATAGTAAAAGCCACACGGGTTATTCTACCGGTTAGTAGTGATCGAAATATTCCACAACGCTTTGGATTACGTCATAGAGCAGCGGTTGGGATTACTGAAAAAACAGATGCTTTGGCTATTGCTGTTAGTGAAGAAACAGGACAGATCTCCTACATAAAAAATGGCGAATTTGTCATGTTTAAGGACAACGCCGAACTCATCGCGATGATCAAAAAGGATTTGACCTAATAGACTGTCGGAAAAAATGTTATCAGAAACCGTTTAATTCTGAAAATCCTTCTCTTTTACTCCCATATACAAATTGATAATCGAAAAGCCATGTTTGGGTCATATAAATGGCGAATCAGAAAACTAAACAGTTTCTTGTTTCAAAAACTGCACCTCGTACAAGTTTCTGTAATAGCCATCTTTATTTTGAAGTAATTCCTTGTGAGTGCCTTGTTCCACAATTTGACCAGCATCCATAACAATAATATTATCTGCTCTTTGAATGGTTGCCAAACGATGCGCAATGACAATAGACGTTCGGTCTTTGGTGATTTTATCAGTGGCAACTTGCATCAAATGTTCAGAATAGGAATCTACAGAGGATGTCGCTTCATCCAAAACCAAAATACTCGGATTGGTCACATACGCCCTCAAAAATGAAATCAATTGGCGTTGTCCTGAAGAAAGCATGACGCCGCGTTCTTTCACATTATAATGATAGCCGTTAGGCAAGCTCATAATAAATTCATGAATGCCGATATCCTTGGCCGCTTGTTGGACTTGGGCTTCGGTAATGTTTGGATTGTTTAGTGTAATATTATTCAAAATGGTATCTGCAAAAAGAAAAACATCTTGAAGCACGACAGAAATTTGAGCTCTCAAGGATTTTAAGCTCAAATCCTTAATATTAATACCATCAATACAAATACTGCCTTTTTGGATGTCGTAAAAACGGTTCAATAAATTGATAATGGTCGATTTCCCAGCTCCTGTTGCGCCAACAATCGCAATGGTTTGCCCCGGTTTTACTTCAAAAGAAATACCTTTTAAGACTTCTTCGTCGTCGATATATGAAAAGTGAACCTTATCAAATTTGATATCTCCTGTAAACTCTGGCGCTTCAATTTGCCCCGAATCATCAATCTGCGAGGTGGTATCCAAAACCTCAAAAACACGATTAGCCGCAACAATCCCCATTTGAAAAGTATTGAATCTGTTGGCAATTTGGTTCAAGGGTCTGAACAACATCGGAATCATCATAATAAAGGCAAACAAATCGCCTTGAGAAGCCAAATTATCTGAAAGGACATTAAGTCCGCCATACCACACGACAACACCAAGGGTCAACGACGATAAAAACTCAGCAATTGGAAAGAACACAGAGTTATACCATACTGTTTTCAACCAGCCTTTTCGGTGTCGGGCATTGATTTCCTTAAATTTTCGATACTCAGTTTCCTCTCTTGTAAAAAGTTGGAGAATTTTCATTCCTGTTACACGTTCCTGAACAAAAGAGTTGAGATTGGAAACTTCATTACGCACATCCTCAAAAGCAACTTTCATATACTTCTGGAATATGGCGGTAGCAAAAAGCACAATCGGCAAGGTCAAAAACACTAAAACACTGAGCTTCCAATTCATATAAATCATGACACCACCAACGACCAACATCTTAAGGATATCACTGAAAATCATAAAAAGACCTTCTCCAAAAATATCCGAAATACGTTCCATATCAGTAACCGTTCGGGTAATCAAGACCCCAACTGAAGAATTATCAAAGTATTTCATTCTGAAACTCATGATATGCTTAAACAGTTTAACCCTAATGTCCTTAACCACGGATTGTCCCAACCAACTCGAATAATAGATAAAAAGCAACTGGCATACGACCTCTAAAACCAACAGCGCAATCATGATGATGATGTAGTACATAAACCCATCATATTCTCGAAGTTCGATATGTTTGTCGATAGCTTGTTGTAAGACATAAGGTCGCATAGCACCAAAAACGGCCAGCCCTATAACAAATATCAAAGTCAAAGTAAAGACCAACTTATACGGCTTAATGTATTGCATTAAGCGGTTGAAGAGATTCACGTCATAAACTTTGGCTTTCTTCTTAGCACTCATATTATATAGCGTTAAAAATTGTATTTGGATATTGAATATCCATTAAATATAATCCTTGTGGGGGCACAGAATAACCTGCTTCGCTCCTGTTTTTTGATTTGATAATGTCATGCAGTTTTTCAACATCAAGCTTACCAAGCCCGATGTTAACCATGGTACCAACTATAGAACGCACCATGTTTCGTAAAAAACGATCGGCGGTAATAACAAAGGTTAGCTCCGTATCATTTAAAACCCAATAGGCTTCCTTAATATCACAAAAATGCGTTTTCACATCCGTATTGCTTTTTGAAAAGCATTCAAAATCTTTATACTGCATTAAAATCTCGCAGGCTTTATTCATTTTATCAACATCTAAAGGCAGATGGATTTTATAAGCAAAATCATGCGTAAAAACATTTTTTGTGTTAGAAATGCGATAGTGATAAGTTCTGCTCAATGCATTAAATCGGGCATGAGCCTTATCCCTAACTTCAAAAATACGATGAACGGCAATGTCATGCGGCAAAAACCAATTGATTTTAAAGATTAAAGTGTCAATATCAAAAGCGTCGTCCATATCAAAATGTGCAAACATTTGAGAGGCATGAACACCAGTATCGGTACGGCCGGCACCCATCACTTTAATGGGCATCCTTAATAATGTAGATAATGCATGCTCCAAAACCTGCTGCACCGAAGCGGCATTTGGTTGCCTCTGCCACCCATGATAGGCTTTTCCGTTATATGACAATTCGATAAAATATCTCAATGGGTTTCTTTTGGTGGTAATATGTTATTTTTGCTAATGGCAAAGATAATACATGATTGACGATTAACGATTGACGATTGTCGATTTTTGAACTATGCAATTGAAACAACACTTAGAAAACGCGATCCTTGAAAAAAATCCTACTCCTTTCCGATACTCATAGTTATATTGATGACGATATTTTAAAATACGTCCAACAAGCCGATGAAGTTTGGCATGCTGGAGATATTGGCAACCTCATCGTGACGGATACCATAAAAAAGCTTAAACCTTTAAGAGCAGTTTATGGCAACATTGATGACACCAAAGCCCGAATGGAATTCCCCGAAGACAATCGGTTTATGTGCGAAGGTGTCGATGTTTTAATCACGCATATTGGCGGGTATCCAGGAAAGTACAGTCCGTGTATTAGAGAAACAATTTATCAAAATCCGCCAAAACTTTTTATTTGTGGCCATTCACACATCCTTAAAGTGATGCCCGATAAAAAACTAAATTTGCTTCACATGAATCCTGGCGCCATTGGGAAACACGGGTTCCAAAATGTTAGAACTATGTTGCGGTTTACTATTGATGGCCCTAAGATTGATAATTTGGAGGTCATTGAGTTTAAGAAGTAGAAGTCATAAAAGGTTCTCCCAAAGATGAGATCAACCAGCAAATTCCAATACGCCCTCAGCTTTCAAATTTTTTGAGGTTTTAACCATAAAAAAACCCGAGATCTTCACCTCGGGTTTACGCACTAAATAAATTAAGATAATAGGTTTATCGCAATCGATCGACAGATTTTACAAGATCTTCATCCTTTTTTATGGCCTTATTGGCTAACACCAAAAACACGATAGAAAAAATAGGAATAAAAATCCCAACGCCTTTCTCAGAGATTTGAGTCTCTCCAGACGTCATTAGCAACAGATACAGGAATAATCCTAGTAAAATAAAGTTCAATATGATATTAAGTCGTCCCAACACAAATTGGAACTTCCTGTTTTTATAATTAAAAATAGAAATCAAAGATAATGCAGCCGACCCAAAAAACATTGCCAAATACAACATATCATCTTTCGCATAAACGGGAACGTCATTTGCATTGGTCCATAAATGAAATACAAATATCAGGCCACCAGAAAAAATAGCTGCTATGAGTAAATAAACGGTTTGAATACGCTGTAACATGAATTAATCTAAAAAATTAAAGCCCAAAATTAGCAGTTTCTTTTTAAACATACTCATATTTTTAAAATAAAATTGTATTATTGCATTCACAATTCATGACCAACAGAGTGATAGGCTGTTAAATCTTCAAAATTACATTCGGTTTTTTCCTCATACTTAATATCTGAATAAGTTTCGGAATGAATCCAATTTCAATTTTATAATAATATTCATAAACATACATGTTTGAAATTTCGCAATTAAAGGAAAAGAAGCTTTCCGAATTACAGGAAATAGCTCAAAAATTAAATGTACCTAAGTATCGTACGCTTAAAAAATTAGATTTGGTTTATCAAATCTTAGATTTACAAGCTGCAAATCCAGAGGTAGTTAAAGCAGAAATCGCGCAAGCGGCTGATATTAAATCTGAAGCTCCAATAGTTACAAAGGCACCTCTAAAGAAAAAAAGAGAGCGTGTTGAAAAGAAACCTACTCCTGCTCAAGCTCCAGTACAAACACAACAAAAAATGGATTTGCCAGAAGTTAGAACTGAAGCAAAAGCCATAACTCCAGCAGCAACAACCTCTACACCATCAGCAGTATCCCCAAAACAAGATGCAACCGATTCTAAAAAAGAATCAACTCCTGTCAAAAAAGTAGAGCATCGAGAAAAAAAACAGTTTACTCCTAAGGAAAAGGACAACACCAACAAACCTCAAACTAAAGACAATAAACCCCAACCAAAAGACAATAGACCTCAACACTCTAATGACACTAATGGGAATAAGTCTAACCCCAAAGACAATAGAGACAACAATAACCGTGACAACAGTGCTCACGCATCCTCTAAAGTAAATAATGGGAATAAAGACAGTAGAAATCGTTACAGAGAACCAGATTTTGAATTTGATGCCATTATCGAAAGCGAAGGCGTTTTGGACATCATGCAAGACGGTTACGGATTTTTACGTTCCTCAGATTACAATTACCTATCATCACCTGACGATATTTATGTATCACAATCACAAATCCGGTTATTTGGTTTAAAAACTGGAGATACGGTTCTAGGACATGTGAGACCTCCGAAAGAAGGCGAGAAATATTTCCCTTTAATTAAGGTCAGTAAAATTAATGGACAAAAACCTGAAGTAGTTAGAGACCGCGTATCTTTTGAACATTTAACGCCACTATTTCCTCAGGAAAAATTTAATCTTGCGGATAAACAAAGCACCATTTCTACACGTATCATGGATTTGTTCTCTCCTATCGGAAAAGGACAACGTGGTATGATTGTATCGCAACCCAAAACAGGTAAGACTATGCTCTTGAAGGATGTTGCGAATGCGATTGCTGCAAACCATCCTGAAGTATATCAAATGATTCTATTGATTGACGAACGTCCTGAAGAGGTTACCGATATGCAACGTAATGTTCGCGGAGAAGTAATTGCTTCAACATTTGATAAAGAAGCGCACGAACACGTTAAAATAGCCAATATCGTTTTAGAAAAAGCAAAACGCTTGGTTGAATGTGGTCATGACGTAGTTATTCTTTTAGATTCCATTACACGTTTGGCGCGCGCCTACAATACCGTTCAACCAGCCTCTGGTAAAATATTGAGTGGTGGTGTTGATGCCAACGCACTACACAAACCTAAACGTTTCTTTGGTGCGGCACGAAATATCGAAAACGGCGGATCTTTGACCATTATTGCCACAGCATTAACTGAGACAGGGTCTAAAATGGACGAAGTGATCTTTGAAGAATTTAAAGGAACAGGTAACATGGAACTACAATTGGATAGAAAAATCTCTAACCGTCGTATCTTCCCTGCTATCGATTTAACCTCTTCGAGCACACGTAGAGATGATTTGTTATTGGATGAAAACACGATTCAGAGAATGTGGGTAATGCGTAAATACCTTGCCGACATGAATCCTGTAGAAGCCATGGAATTCATCAACGACCGATTCAAAAAAACCAGAAACAACGAAGAGTTCTTATTATCAATGAATGGTTAATTAATAATTCAGTTGTATAATAAAGAAGCCCCAAGTTTTTAAACTTGGGGCTTCTCTATTTTAAGACCTAAGTTTCTATTCCTACAAATATATCGTCATTCCCTAACCAAGTTTACTTCATTATTAATTGAGGAAAGCATATAACCCTTTTTTACCCAAAAAACTAAAGGCCAAAGAAAGCTTTGAGACAAATGACACTAAGCGTGTTTTAAATTTTTTTAATTCTAATCCTAGGTAATGGAATAGGAAACATAATACATTCTATGTTGTTTTACAGATACAATAGAGAGTAGTAAAAAGAGTAATCAATTAAAATTGGAAGAGGCTCCTTGTCCCAAAAAAACGTATAAAACCTTTTATTATGCAGTTCAGGTAGTTTTACAGTCCATTCATAGATTTTTGATGAAATTATCGGTTAGATTTATTAAATTCGATTTCAATAATTCAAAGGCTAAAACCCTGATTGTCCAATCCTTTAAAAACCCCACATTAAAAGGATAGTATACAAATTTATCTCGATTCTTGTCCTTTATTTTTAATCAGACACAAGGCTCACAGTTCTAATAATTATGGTTAAAACTGAAGTTTTCATAAAATAAGAAAATTATGCTACAGATAATTAGAAAAAAACTATTCTGGTCTCTAGACTCCTTAAAGGGGGGCAATTTACGATCACATTATAATGATATCGATTTTATTTTAAGGAATTTAGATTCTGTGGAGTCAAAAAGTAGAAGAGCCCAAAGTTTAGAAGAGCTTTTGAAGCATGCGGTTAACAGCACTCCTTTTTACAAAGACTTTTCTAACTATAAGGGACTAGAGGATTTCATGGTGATTGACAAGAATGTTATTCGAGATTACTATGATGACTTTAAGTCCTCCACCTTCAAGGATCAAAAAAATTATTCGGCTTATACCAGTGGATCTACCGGAACGCCATTTAAATTGTTACACGATAAAAATAAACGGGACAGAAACTCTGCAGATGTCATCTATTTTGCTCAAAAAGCGGGTTTCGAAGTTGGGCATAAACTGTACTACATAAGACATTGGGACCAATATAATAGTTCCAAGCCCTGGATTACCAGGCTGAAGAATATATATATGCATCCAGTATCCAAATTGTCAAAGCCTGATGTTGAAAATCTACTGCAAAAAATGTCTGAAGATGTTTCTACCAAAGGAATTATTTGTTATGCATCAGTTCTGGATGAGATGAAGAACTATTTAGAAGGGACGGATACTGCACCAGTGGTTAAAGATGTAAAATCTATAATTGCGATTTCTGAAGCTTTAAAAGACGATTCCAAATCTACAATGTCAAAATATTTTGGAGCACCGGTGATTTCGCGATACTCCAATGTAGAAAACGGAATTTTAGCACAGCAAGACGTGAATTCTGGAGAGTTTCATATTAATTGGGCCAGCTATATCGTAGAGATATTAGACATGGATACCAATGTACCCACAAAGCCAGGAACCTTAGGCCGCATTGTCATTACCGATTTATATAATTATTGTATGCCCATGATTCGATATGATACCGGAGATATCGGCCAGTTAGCAGTTAGTGTAAAAAATGGTGAAACCCATATGGTTCTGGACAGCATAGAAGGAAGAAAAATGGACATGATCCTTAACACCAGTGGGAAATTGATGTCTCCATTTACGGTATATCACATATTGAAATATCCACATATAGCTCAATACCAATTTATTCAAGAGACCAAAACACAATATACAATTAAATTGAACGTGCTCCCTGAATTCCACAGTGCTGAAAACATTGTAACAGAATTTAAAAATCATTTGGGTAACGACGCCGAAATCCGATTGGAATATGTTGAAGATATACCTTTGCTTTCTTCAGGAAAACGAAAATTCGTAGTCAATAAACTCAAAGAGAATATACCAAAAGAGCGAATTTAGGTCTTTAATTATTAACAACAATTTATGCGTAATCTTAAAATCCCACAACTTTTTGACTTGATCCTCTAAGACTTGGAAAGTTTTCTAAAATCGCTATTGCTGACGCCTTCGAGCTATCGAAAACTGTGAGAATAAGACACAAAAAAAAAATCCATTCAAATTGAATGGATTTTACATAGGATTTAAACCGTTTCTTTTAATTATAAAGAAGCAACGTGTTTAGCCAAACCAGATTTCAAGTTAGCTGCTTTGTTAGAATGAATAATATTCTTCTTAGCCAATTTATCGATCATAGCAGATACTGTAGGGAAAAGCTCCTGAGCTTCAGTTGCATTCTCCATTTCACGTAGCTTTTTAATAGCATTACGAGTAGTTCTGTGTTTATACCTGTTGGTTAAACGCTTAGATTCGTTACTTCTGATTCTTTTTAACGCTGACTTATGATTTGCCATTTTCTTTCTCTCTTATTAAAAAATTGTAGCCCGTAGGGGAATCGAACCCCTCTTACCAGGATGAAAACCTGGCGTCCTAACCGATAGACGAACGGGCCATTTGTTTTATTTGAAGTGCAAATTAATAGCTTTTTTTATTAATATGCAAACTTTTCAAATGAACACACAATATTTTTTTTTGTGTGCCTGTCCGACATTCATACTATGTACTCATGTCTTTCAGCGGGTGCAAAGATACATCTATTTTTAGATGCTGCAAGCCCAAAGCAAACTTTTTTAAAAAACTTTAATAAGCCTTCGCAAATAACACTCTTCCAATCGATGGTTTACCAGTGAATACACAGCTTCCAGCTTCTTTTTTCTGATCCAAAGGCACGCATCTTATTGTCGCTTTCGTAATTTCCTTGATCTTCTCCTCTGTCTCGGCAGTACCGTCCCAATGCGCTGATATAAAGCCTGTTTTAGCCTCCAAAACGGCTTTAAAGTCATCAAAATTATTAACCTCAGTGATGTGCGAATTTCTAAAATCCAATGCTTTTTTAAATAAATCATCTTGAATTTGCGTGAGCAATCCATCAATTTTATCCACCAAACCATCAAGGGCTACATTTTCTTTTGATAACGTATCGCGTCGCGCTAATTCGACAGTTTCGTTCTCTAAGTCTTTTGGGCCGATCGCAATTCTTAAAGGCACACCTTGCAATTCGTATTGTGCAAATTTAGCTCCTGGTCGCTGGGTCGTTCTACCATCATACTTACAACTGATGCCTTTTGCTTTAAACTCACGAATTAAATTCTGAGCCACATTAGTAATGACCTCTAATTGCTCATCCGTTTTATGAATAGGAACAATAACCACCTGAATTGGCGCCAAATTAGGAGGTAACACAAGGCCTTTATCATCACTATGCGTCATAATTAAAGCACCTACCAAACGTGTGGAAACACCCCAAGAAGTTGCCCAAACATGTTCCAGCTTACCTTCATTGGTCGTGAATTTCACGTCAAATGCTTTCGCAAAGTTCTGTCCTAAAAAGTGCGATGTTCCTGCTTGCAGGGCTTTCCCATCTTGCATCAAGGCTTCAATACAGTAAGTTTCCTCAGCACCAGCAAACCGTTCACTTTCAGTTTTCACACCTTGAATGACCGGAATCGCCATAAAGTTTTCTGCAAAATCAGCATACACCTGATTCATTAGTTGTGCTTCAGCCAACGCCTCCGATTTCGTAGCATGAGCCGTATGACCTTCCTGCCATAAAAACTCAGCAGTTCTTAAAAATAAGCGCGTACGCATCTCCCAACGCACCACATTGGCCCATTGGTTGATCAAAATTGGTAAATCTCGATAACTTTGAATCCATCCTTTATAGGTACTCCAAATAATAGCTTCACTAGTTGGCCTAACCACGAGTTCTTCTTCTAGTTTTGCTTCAGGGTCTACACGCAATTTCCCCGGATTATCAGGATCATTTTGTAAACGGTAATGCGTCACAACGGCACACTCCTTTGCAAAACCCTCAGCGTTCTTCTCTTCTGCTTCAAACAAACTTTTCGGTACAAAAAGAGGAAAATACGCATTTTGATGTCCTGTTTCTTTAAACATTCTATCCAATTCCGCCTGCATTTTCTCCCAAATAGCATAGCCATATGGCTTTATTACCATACATCCTCTAACTGCTGAATTCTCGGCCATGTCGGCTTTTACGACCAGTTCATTATACCATTTGGAATAGTCTTCCGCTCTACTTGTAAGATTTTTGCTCATTACTAGGGTTTTGGCACAAAAGTTGCGCTTATGTTAAATAAAAAAATAGTTCGACAAAACTAACTATTTTTGTATTGTTCAACAATAAAAACAAATAGATATGCTATTTAAAACCTCCTTATATCGCAAATTGCCATTTTTTGTTGCACTAAGTTTACTCTTCGGTGTAGCTTCTTGTGGTTCATATCAGTACGCTGGTTATGAAAATGATGGTATTTACGGCTCTGAACTCCCTCCTCAAGAAATCTATTATGAAACAGCTCCAAACAATAACAACAGCTATTACAAAGAATATTTTGGAGAAAAATCCCAACAATTTGAACATATTGCTCAAAATGACAATGTCATCTTCACTAATATAGACGAATACGAAGGGAATTATTCCGAAGAAAATGGCGACATTCAATATCAAGAAGGCTACGCTGGCTGGGGTCAGAACAGTAAAAATGTAGATATCAACATATACTATAACAATACTGGTTTTTATAATAATGGCTTCTATCCTTATGGCGGCTATGGCTATTACAGCCCTTATCGTGGATGGGGTTACTCAGGTTGGGGGTACTCCGGCTTTTATGATCCTTATTATTCTTACGGTTATTACAATGGCTATGGCTACGGCGGCTTTTATCCTTACTACGGATATAATTACAGATATGGGTATTCTCCATATTACGGTAATCGTTATAACAATTATTACGGGAATTATTATTACCGCAATGGCAGAGATGTCTCTTACAGCAATGGAAGACGTGGAGGTGCAAACACGAACATGAATCGTTCATCATCTTCTTTAAACAGAAATTCATCATCTACGATAAATAGAACGAACACCAATAACGGCAGACGTACCACTATCAACTCTTCAAATTCAAGACCGAGTGTAAACACTCCAAACACGAATACAAACAGAAGAAGCAGTGATGCTACCCGAACTCATACGAATACAAACAGAAACGTACAACCTAGTTCACGACCAAATAATCAGACACAACCAGCTACACGGACCAGAACCAATAATCCTGGAACCAATAATCCTGGTACCAGAAGAAGTAGTGGCGCTTCAAGAAGCAGTGGAAATAACGTCTCTACCCCAAGTAGAACTCAAAATTACACAGCACCTGCACGTTCTAGCTCAAGCTCTTCAGAAGTAAGAAGCTCAGGTAGCTCTCCTTCAAGATCCTCTGCACCAGCAGGCGGTTCTGGTGGATCTTCAAGACGCGGTGGTAACTAGAATTTCAGAATAATAAAAAAAATTAAAAATATGAAAAAGTTAAATTTACTATTCATAGGAGTCCTATCTATGTCTAGTGTTATGGCTCAGGATATTTCTGACGCTGTAAGATATTCACAAGATGAAGTCCAGGGAACCGCTCGTTTTAGAAGTATGAGTGGCGCATTTGGAGCACTTGGCGGAGATATGTCTGCAGTAAGCATCAATCCTGCCGGATCCTCGATTTTCACACACAGTCATGCGTCCATTTCTATATCTAATGTTGGCACCAAAAATGACATTAACTATTTTAATGGGTTGAGTTCTTCATCTGATTCTAAGTTCGATTTAAATCAAACTGGAGCAGCATTCGTTTTTAATAACATGAACTCCGACTCTCCTTGGAGAAAATTTGCACTGGGTGTATCTTATGATAAAATATCAAATTTTGAGAATTCATGGAGATCAAGAGGCGTCAACACGAATTCCAACAACATCGGAAACTATTTTCTTGGTTACGCCCAAGGCCTGAGATTAGATCAAATTTCTGCTCTAGATAACGAAAGTTTAGCCACCGCTTATTCTGAAATCAATAGACTTTATGGTTTTAGTAATCAACAAGCTTTTTTAGGTTATGAATCGTATATTCTTGAACCTGGTATAGATGCCGATGACAACACCTCTTATCAATCTAATATTCGTGGAAACAACTTTGATCAGTCCTACACTTACGCAGCGACAGGATATAACGGAAAATTCAGCTTCAATGCCTCAACACAGGTTGGTGACAATTTCTATTTCGGACTTAATTTGAATTCACATTTTATCAATTATGATAAATTTACTGACCTTCAGGAAAGCAATACTAATGTTGGCTCATTGATTAAAGATGTCCGGTTTCAAAATACTCTATCAACCATTGGCTCTGGATTTTCATTTCAATTGGGTGCCATTGCAAAAATAGATGCTTTGCGTGTTGGATTGTCATACAACTCTCCTACTTGGTATACCATTTCTGAAGAAACCACTCAATATCTTGGAACTATAAGAACTGAAGGTGGCTCCAATATGACACAAATTATTGATCCTCATGTAGTCAACGTTTATCCAGATTATAAACTGCAAACTCCAGGAAAAATTACAGGCAGTTTAGCCTATATTTTTGGAGATACTGGTCTGATTAGTTTTGATTATTCTCTAAAAGATTATGGGAATACAAAATTCAAACCAACCTCTGATCCCTACTTCGCTTCGCAGAACGGTATTATGAACAATACTTTAAGAAATGCTTCTACCTACAGATTAGGCGGTGAATACAGAATTCAGCAAGTTAGCTTAAGAGGTGGCTACCGATTTGAAGAAAGCCCTTATAAAAACGATTCTTTTTATGGTAATTTGAATGGCTACTCTGTTGGGCTGGGCTATAATTTTGGAAATGTCAAATTGGATGTTGCTTATGACCATGCGCAAAGAGATTACAACCACCAGTTATATGCTGTAGGTTTAACGGACGCTGCTCAAATTGATAGCAAAAACTCGAATTTCACCTTGACTTTAGGATTTAGCTTATAAAACTTTAATGAAAAAACGATGATTTGCAAAAGCACTCTTTAATAGGGTGCTTTTTGCTTTTAGCATCAATTAAATATTGTTATTCCATAAATCTTAAGTTTTGAATTTCGAGAGCGCTTCACTTAGTAAACCATTTATTTTAAGCGCTAATTACAGGCTTTAAAATTTCCACTTACGCAAAAGCAAAATCATCTTCATCCTAATGTTATGATTTTATATTTGTTTATCTTTGCACCTTATTTCAATCAAAACGCTAGAACAATAGGGTTTGTGACAGTGATCGATTTACAAAATGACTATGAAAACAGATAAGAATATTCAAGATATTGATGCCCTTGGTGATGATCACGTTGGCACATCAACAGATACACCTTTGCGCAGTGATGCCTTTAAACTTTCTTCAGATGAAAAGATAGACATCATCAAAGAAGATGTTCGCCATATATTAGAAACTTTAGGATTAGATCTTACTGATGACAGTCTTAAAGGCACACCATTACGGGTTGCCAAGATGTTTGTCAACGAAGTTTTTGGAGGGTTAAACCCAAAGAAAAAACCTAATGCATCCACTTTTGAGAACAAATATAAGTACGGTGAGATGTTGGTGGAAAAAAACATCACCCTATATTCTACTTGCGAACACCATTTATTGCCAATAGTAGGAAGAGCTCATGTTGCTTATATCAGCAATGGCACAGTGGTAGGGTTATCCAAAATGAACCGCATTGTCGATTATTACGCTAAACGCCCTCAAGTGCAGGAACGATTAACGATTCAAATTGTGAAAGAATTGCAACAGGTACTAGGTACTGAAGATGTAGCTTGCGTAATTGATGCCAAACATTTATGTGTGAACTCTCGTGGCATTAGAGATATTGAAAGTAGCACGGTCACAGCAGAGTTTGGTGGTGCATTTAAAAAGCAAGAAACCCGTCGGGAATTTTTAGATTATATTAAGTTAGACACGCAATTTTAATTCTGTGAGTTGTGGAGTTGTTTGTTGTTAAGTTGTGAAAGTCAGAAAAATAAGTTCGCTTTTTAAGTTCTAATCCAATATATTACTTTTAACATAACAACTTAAACTTTTATAACATGCATATTATTTCGATTGAAAAACTGGAAGTTTGGAAAGAAGCTATAAAATTAGTAGTTAAAACTTATAATACTACAAATTTATTTCCTTCTGATGAAAAGTTTGGACTAAGGTCACAAATGCGTCGATGCTCAGTTTCAGGTTCGTCAAAAAATGCTGAAGGTACAGCTTGACTGACTTATAAAGACAAAGCTCATGATCATGGCCTATTGTTCAGCTATCGAACTTTTAAATTTCCCAGGAACTGAATTTTATTTCTGAAGAGAACTATTTAGATATCAGAAAAGATATTGAGTCCATTACCAACAAATGCATTGAGAAATCACCTTTTAAAATCGTAGGACAACAAAAAACTCACAACAAACATTTATCCGTCCGTAGCTATAGCGAAGTCGGAACTCACAACAAACACCCAACACAAATGCCACTTTACAAAGATAACCAGATCAAATTATACAACTCACTATCAGGAGAAAAGGAAACATTTAAACCAATAATTGACGGTTATGTTGGCATGTATGTGTGTGGACCAACTGTTTATAGCAACGTCCATTTGGGAAATGTGAGAACTTTTATGTCCTTTGACGTCATTTTTCGATATCTGAAACATTTAGGATATAAAGTAAGATTTGTCAGAAACATTACAGATGCCGGACATTTGGAAAACGATGCCGATGAAGGCGAAGACCGTATTGCAAAAAAAGCACGTTTAGAGGAAATAGAACCGATGGAGGTTGTCCAACGCTACACGGTCGATTTTCATAACATTTTAAATAAGTTCAATTTTTTACCGCCAAGCATTGAGCCAACTGCTACTGGACATATTATTGAACAAATTGAAATCACTAAAAATATTCTTAAAAAGGGACTGGCTTACGAAATAAATGGTTCTGTGTATTTTGATGTATTAAAATACAATGAATCGAAGCCTTATGGCATTTTAAGCAAGCGTAACGTTGAAGATTTGATGCACAATTCACGCGAACTTGATGGACAGAGTGATAAGAAAAACCCGCAGGATTTTGCCCTTTGGAAGAAAGCCGAACCGCAACATATTATGCGATGGCCTTCACCTTGGAGTGATGGTTTTCCTGGTTGGCATTTAGAATGTACTGCTATGAGTACAAAATATTTGGGCGACCACTTTGACATTCATGGAGGTGGTATGGACTTGAAATTCCCACATCACGAATGCGAGATTGCTCAAGCTGAAGCCTGTAATGATAAAGCTCCTGTAAACTATTGGATGCATGCCAATATGCTGATCATGAATGGCAAGAAAATGGCAAAATCGACCGGAAATTTTATATTACCAACTGAAATATTTTCAGGAAACAACCCGCATATTACCAAAGCATTTTTACCAAGTGTGGCTCGATTTTTCATGCTTCAGGCCCATTATAGAAGTATTTTAGACTTTACCAATAATGGCCTTTTAGCTAGCGAAAAGGGTTTTTTCAGGTTAATGGACGCCATTAATGATTTAGACGAATTAAAAGCGGGATCCACCTCAACATTCCATATCAAAGAATGGCAACACAAATGTTATGAGGCGATGAATGACGATTTCAATACGCCAATACTCATTGCCCATTTGTTTGAGGCCGTTAAATTCATCAATCAAATAAAAGAAGGAACTGCCACGATTACTCAAGACGATCTCAATTTATTAAAAAGTACGGTTCATACCTTTGTGTTTGATGTTTTAGGATTGATAAATGCGACACAATCCGAAGATGGCACTGAAAAACTTTCAGGTGCCGTGGAACTTTTAATCCAATTACGACAAGACGCACGAGCGAATAAAGATTTTGCTACCTCTGATAAAATACGCGATGAACTCGCTGCGGCAGGAATTCAATTGAATGACGGTAAAGAAGGGACGACTTTTACGACCAATTAGTTTGTTTCGGAGTTGTTTGTCGTTTGCCGTTGGTTGTTTGTTGTGGAGTCGTGTTGTCTGAATAACACATAGAATTTACTACTACTTTAGTTATTAAGGCATATAATCTGTTTTACAAAGCAGCAGTATAATGAAATGATAATCTTACAATTAAAACAACTCACAACTAAACAACATATATCGTTGAAAAAGATTCTCACATATCCGTTTTTGTTGCTGATTAAAGTCTACCAAACCTTTATCTCCCCATTAACGCCCGCCAGTTGCAGGTTTCAACCGACGTGTTCCCAATACGCCAAGGAAGCTTTGGAAAAACATGGTCTTTTTAAAGGCGGTTGGTTGGCGACAAAGCGTATTTTTAGTTGTCATCCTTGGGGTGGCAGTGGTTATGATCCCGTTCCAGAGAAAGAAGACTAATAGTCCATTCTATATTCGCAGACAAAAAAGAACTTTTAAGTCAGTAAAAGTTAATCAGTAGTTTTATTTATGGCCTAAAGCATCACAGCAGCTCAACATATTCCCTGGCACGCCAACCCAACTATTCATCCTGTAAGTCTTTTTTAAACAGACTAAAAGTCTGTACCGTTCGTGAAATTTCTAGTTAATCATTTACATCTAAATTTTCAGGAAATGAGTGAATTTGTGAAAATTTGTGAAATTCGTGTCAAAACTTTTAGCAGCAAAAATAAGACGCACTAATAATTTCAAATTAACTTAGGACTGATCGGAATAAATTTCTAAAAGCACTTCCCTCCTCTTAAAATACTGCATTTATATTTCATAGCAATCACTCATTTTTACTAAAGCTTTCGTAAAATTCGAAACCTTGGGCGCTTATTACTTTTCAAAATATTATATTTACCCTTCTAATTAAATTATATACAATGCACGCACTTAAAATTGTTTGGGATCCTTCTAAAGGCATAGATATTCTTGGTTTTACATTACACTTTTACAGTGTGATGTGGATTGTGGCCTTTATTTTGGGTTTCTTAATAATGAAGCGGATTTTTAAAAATGAAAAACAATCTGAAGAAGCTTTAGATTCCTTATTTATTTATTCCGTGATTGGGATTATGCTTGGCGCGCGTTTGGGCCACGTTATTTTTTATCAACGCGAATTATTCTCGGAAGACTTTTTTAGCATCTTCTTACCTGTTAAATTTAAGGGCGGGTTTGAATTTACAGGATTTCAAGGCTTGGCGAGCCATGGTGCCGCAATAGGGATGATTATTTCCATGTACCTCTATAATAAAAAAGTATTGCACAAATCGGTCCTTTGGATCTTGGATCGCGTGGTAGTTCCTGTCGCTTCAGGCGCTGTTTTTGTAAGGCTTGGTAACTTTATCAACTCTGAGATTGTAGGTAAGCCAACAGGCACTGATTTTGGAGTGGTTTTTGCTCAAAATGGTGAGGCTTTCCCGCGACATCCAGCGCAACTTTATGAAGCGGTATGTTATGTTTTTGTATTTATCTTACTTTGGTTTTTTTATTGGAAAACCAAAAAAAGCGAGCAACAAGGATTTTTGTTTGGACTCTTTTTAGTTCTTCTTTGGGCAATTCGCTTTTTTGTGGAGTTTCTCAAAGAACCTCAAAGCGAACATGAATACATCGCAACCTCAGCGCTCAATACAGGTCAAATGCTAAGTATTCCTTTTATTCTAATTGGCTTGTACTTTATGTTTGCTTACAAACCCAAAAAACAATTGACCTAATGAAAAAATCTGCATTTAAACTCATAATCATACTTACTTTAAGTGCTTTCTGTTTTCAATTCCAAGCTTGTAAAGACGATCAAAAAACGGTAAAACCTGTTGTGGTCGAATTCAAGAAAGAAGGTGAACTGATTCTAAAAACAGCTAATGACAGCATCATTAAGAATTTAGATATCGAAATTGCCGATGATGAGTATCAAACTCAAACCGGTTTAATGTACCGTGATTCGATGGGACAGAATCAAGCCATGTTATTTGTGTTTCCAGAGGAAGATTACCATGCGTTCTATATGAAAAACACCAAATTCTCCTTAGACATTATATATATTGATGCCGACAACAACATAGTGAGTTTTCAGAAGAATGCCCAGCCTTACAGTGAAACTTCTTTACCTTCAAATGTTCCTGCAAAATATGTTTTAGAAATTAATGGAGGCTTAGCAGATCAATGGGGATTGAAGGTTGGAGATAAAATTGAGTATACTCGAAATTGAAGTAGAAATTGAAGTTGAAATTGAAGTTGGAGTTGAAATTGAAAACAACAATATTCCTTGATTCCCACTTCATCTCAAAACAGAAGCACCTTAATTATCTTAATGCCTAAATGGTTTAAAAGAATAACCATTAAGAAAAACATTAAGGTATTAAGGGCATTAAGGGCTTGGTTGGAAGTATTGTATCTTAATATTCTTAATGCCTTAATGGTTTGAAAAAAACTAATTATTAAGGATTTAAAGATTTCAAATTCTTCCAGCATAGATAAACTAAATTCGATGCACAATCTGCAGTTCCCCACAAGAGCATGTCCTGATCCACTTTAACGGCCTTCATGCTACCAAAAAAAACTCCTTAAAAACAAAAACCTTCATTCTTGTCTTATCTTATAAAAACAAAAAATGCCGCTCAATGAGCGGCATTTTTATATTCTAAAAGATTTTAATAACCTTATATTTTTGAGTTCTCATCAAGAACTTCACCTTTGTCTTTTAAGGTATCATACATAATTGGTGTTGCTAAAAGTATAGAAGAGTAAGTACCTACTACGATACCCACAATAATAGCAAATAACAAGCCTCTTAATGAATCTGTACCTAATAGGAACATAGCCAATAACACTACCAAAGTTGTTAATGACGTGTTCAATGTTCTACTGATTGTACTGTTGATTGCATAGTTGACGTTACGACCACCAGCAAATCCACCACGCTCCAGAACTGTTTCTCTAATTCTGTCAAAGATAATAACCGTATCATTCAGCGAGTATCCAATTACGGTCAAGATCGCCGCAATGAACGCTTGGTCAATCTCCATTGAGAAAGGCATAAAGGTATAGGTGAACGAAAAGATTCCTAATACGATAATCACGTCATGGATAACAGCCGCAACTGCACCAAGCGAGAATTGCCATCTTCTAAAACGTAATAGAATATATAAGAACACCACAACCATCGATCCTATAACAGCCCAGAATGATTCTGTTTTAATGTCATCAGCAATGGTTGGACTTACTTTACTTGAGAACATCTGTCCAATTTTCTTGTCTCCTGAACCCGTTTTAAAGTCTTCAAAAGTCATACCTTTTGGAAGGTATTTAGCTAAAGTGACGAAAAGTTCTGATTGAACCTGATCATCTGCTTCAGCAGTATTAACATCTACCATATATTTAGTAGAAATCTTTAATTGGTGAGAGCTACCAATAGTTTTGACCTCAGCACTTCCAAAAGCAGCTAAAACATCTGCCTTAACTTCTTCAGGATTCACTTCTTGTGCAAAGCGTACTTGGAAAGTTCTACCTCCTACAAAATCAATACCTTGATCTAAACCGTTTGTGAATAAAGAAAATATACTCAATACAATAGCTATTGAAGAAATGATATAAGCCACTTTTCTTTTCCCAATGAAATCAATATTCAGGTTTTGGAAAAGTCCTTTGGTTACCGCTGTGTAGAAGGTCAATTTTTTACCTTTACTAATATACCAATCGATACACAATCTTGTGATGAAAATCGCGGTAAATAATGATGTAATAATACCAATGATTAAAGTCGTTGCAAAACCTTTAATCGGACCAGTACCAAATACAAATAAGATGATGGCCGTTAATAAGGTTGTGATATTCGCATCTAAAATAGAAGACAATGCATTGCTAAAACCATCTTTTACAGCTTCAACCTGACTCTTGCCCTTGGCTAATTCTTCTTTAATCCTCTCAAAGATAATTACGTTCGCATCCACGGACATACCAATGGTCAATACGATACCCGCTAAACCAGGAAGCGTTAACACCGCGCCTAATCCCGAAAGCACACCAAAAATCAATAAGATGTTCAACAATAAAGCAACGTCGGCGAAAAGACCACCTCTACCATAATAAATAACCATCCAAACTAATACTAAGCCCAAAGCAATTAAGAAAGACGACGTACCACTTTGAATAGCCTCTTGACCTAATGACGCACCAACTTCGTCCGCTTGAACGATTTCAGCTTTTGCAGGTAATTTACCAGCTCTTAAAACGTTTGCTAAGTCAATGGCTTCGTTAAGTGTAAAAGACCCTGAGATTTCTGAATTTCCACCAGAAATAGGACCTGTAGTCACACCTGGAGCAGAATATACGATATCATCAAGAACGATAGCAATTTGACTTTGTTGAGCATAAGCTCTTCCAGTCATTTCCTCCCAAATCTTAGCGCCTTTTGTGTTCATTTGCATGCTTACAGAAGGTTGATTTCTTTGGGTATATTGTTGACTTGCATCAGTGATAACAGCTCCACTCAATTCTGGTGTATTATCTCTGTTGCCTTTAATGGCATATAAATCGACAAACTCACTGTTTTTTGCTTGGATTCCCCATGCAAATTTCACGTAACGTTGATCGGCTGGCAATAAAGAACGAACTTGTGGCATATTTAAATAAGCCATGATTTGATCTTTATCTTTCGCTTCAAAAGTAGCCACTACTGGACCACCAGATCCGTAACCTCTTAATAAATCTAAAATTGGGTTTTCGCCAACTTCAGTTGAATCTGTTTGGGCAATGACACCAGTCAATTCCTTAATTTTACTATCGGCATCATCAATTGTATCAGTTACAATTTCAGTTTCAACAACTTCACTTTTAACTCCTTTGTTTACTAAAGGCTTTAATGTTTCGTTAGCTTGCGCTAAAAACGGAAGAAACTCTTCACCTTTATAAACATCCCAAAACTCTAACTGTGCAGTACTTTGCAATAGGTTTTTGATACGTTCTACATCTTTGGCTCCAGGAAGTTCTACAAGGATACGTCCTGTATTTCCTAAACGCTGAATATTTGGAGAAGTAACTCCAAATTTATCAATACGTTTACGCAATACTTCAAAGGCAGAGATAATAGACTCGTCAACTTTTTTTCTGATGATTGGCTGTACCGCACGATCAGACATATCAAAAGTGATTTCTTCACTTAAGGTTCTGTTAGCAAAAATCTCTGGAGACGCTAATTTTTGATTGCCTTTTATTTTATCAAAAGCGATAAAAAAGTCATCAACATAAGGATTTTGACTTGTTTTTTGAAGCTCAGTGGCATCATCTAAAGCCTTATTAAAAACAGGGTCTTTACTGTTGTTTGAAAGACCTTTTAAAACGTCTTTAACAGAAATTTGAAGAATAACGTTAATACCACCTTTAAGGTCAAGCCCCAAGTTCATAGCCTTGTCTTTTACCTCATTGTAAGTATAACTTGCAATCCCCATGTCAAACACCTTTTGGTTTGAAATGGAATCTAAATAACTTGCCTCATCTGCTGCTCGTTTTATTGGGTCATCAGATTTACGCGCCGCATATTCCTCGGCACGATCATCAATCTGGTTCGCTTTGAATGTAAATGATAATTGGTAGATACTTACCAAACCAAATAACACAGCAAACAGCTTTACTAATCCTTTGTTTTGCATTACTTTAATTTTTTTTAAGTCAAATTTTTCAACGCGCAAATATAGAGTTTACGGACGATTTGACAATTGTTTTTAATGATTAAGTATGAATTGTTTAAAGCTCATATAGCTTTATAGAAATGAGTGCTGCTTTTTGAACGTCTCATCGTTTATTTTGAAGGTAAAAAGGAATTATTAAAAGCAAAAAAACTTTAAACCCTTTAGGACAAAGGGCCTGCCCTGACTTCAGGGATTTTATGTGATCGGTAATCTTTTGCAATTACAACAGCTCTTTGAAAGCTGAAGTTTACTTTTAAAATTTGTTCTGTGTTAACAATAAATGGTGCTTCACAAGGAATATAAAAGTTAGGATTTAAAAATCGCTGTTGGCCTGACTTAAGTTCGATAGCACATTTGCCACCTAAACTCGAATACGACGTTTGACCATGATGAATTTCATAAACATCAAGATTATAGCTTATGGATGTCTCTTTTGAAGGAAATTGGAAAGGAAATTCATTTTTATCCGAAGAAACAAAGCCTAAAGCAAGTTCTTTTTGAGTAGATAACAATTTTTTAATTCGCTCTACATTGGTTTTACTGTAATAACTGATGACCAATCGGCCATCTTCTTTTTCACTAACCTGAATATCTGCAACACCAATGCGCTGTAACTCTTGCTCTACAATATCAATTGTACGTTGGGCGTCGTTTAAAGAAATGTCCTCATTGGTAAACTGCAATACAATTTCCTGATTTGGAATTGTGGTTTGCTGCTGCCCTAAAACACTTCCTAATACAGCAATAAAGATGAGTGCTGCACCGAGGTACCATTTTGGTTGGATGATTATGTCTTTAATGTTTTTCAACGCGTAGGGCTTGGATCCGTTTTGGAATTTCAAAAATTAAAATTTGGGCGCGGATTTTCAATTCGCCAAATATATGAAAAAATAAAGACTGCATTTCTACAGTCCTCAAGTATTATTAAAGTATTCAAATGGGCTTACATACCTGGAAGATTATCCACTTTTGAATAGCCTTCAGGTGGCGTCAAATTAAATTTATCGTCAGATACTTTTTCTGCCTTGATCTCTGTAACTTCAATAGTCATATTTAAAGTCATGCCTTGTTGAGCAACTGCTGCAGTCATATACAATGGAAATCCTTTAAAATCCTTTCCAAGTGCCGCAGTTTGCTGAGAAATAGCTTTTAATTTATCGGTAGTATAAATTGCCATTTTCACATCTGCACCATCCTTTTTCATGGTCACATTGTACTTTGTGCATTCATAGCCAAGCACCGTCTTTTTCTCATTGGTTTTTTCGATGGTCACATTCTTTAAATCCTCCTCCGATGGCTGAATGTCTGATTCCATGTATTTTTTACCAATCATGGCATTGTCCATTAACACCATCGCCTTTTTCGAAGCATTGTCTGCAATAAACACTGTCGTTCCGGCCATCGGACTACTTGTTTCAGAACGGGATTTATCATTCTTAAAATAAGTCGTTGAAATCATTTCGCCCAACATGGCCAACTGTGCATTCATTTGTGGATTATCACTTGACATCGTTTGCTTTGAAATGATGACACCTTCATCAATTTGCTTTTGAGCGTACATGGAAACGCTCAAGATGCACATTGTAATAAACAGTATTTTTCTCATGGTTTTGTTTGGTTTTAAATTAATGAGATAAGTGCCTAAAATCATAATTTCCGACTTTAGGCACATATAATTCTACATACTTATAATTTACTGATTACAGTAAATCATTAGTCTTACGAACACCATCAGCGCTTTCAATCATGTGCGCTTTTTCAGCATCGCTCAATTCAATTTCTACAATTTTTTCGATACCGTTACGACCCAAAATTACGGGAGCTCCAATACAAATATCATTCAATCCGTATTCGCCTTCCAACAATACGGAGCAAGGGAACATTTTCTTTTGGTCACATGCAATCGCCTGAACCATTGCACTAACCGCTGCTCCCGGCGCGTACCATGCTGACGTACCCAATAACTTGGTCAATGTTGCACCACCTACTTTGGTGTCTTCCATAACTTGGCTTAAGCGCTCTTCTGATAAAAACTCAGATACTGGCACGCTGTTTCTAGTCGCCAAACGTGTTAAAGGCACCATTCCTGTATCACTATGACCACCAATAACCATTCCGTCAACATCACTTATTGGAGCCTCAAGAGCTTCTGCTAATCTGTATTTAAAACGTGCAGAATCCAACGCGCCACCCATTCCAATAATTCTATTTTTTGGAAGATTTGTCGATTTATGAACCAAATAAGTCATGGTATCCATCGGATTACTGACGACGATAATGATGGTGTTTGGAGAATATTTAATTAAACTTGAAGATACTTCTTTTACAATACCGGCGTTAATACCAATTAATTCCTCACGTGTCATTCCTGGTTTACGAGGAATACCAGAGGTAATTACGCAAACATCACTTTCTGCCGTTTTTGAATAATCATTAGTGACTCCTGATATTTTTGTGTCAAAACCATTTAAGGAAGCGGTTTGCATCAAGTCCATTGCTTTACCTTCAGCAAAACCTTCTTTAATATCCAACAGAATAACTTCACTTGCAAAATTTTTGATTGCGATATATTCTGCGCAGCTTGCTCCAACGGCTCCTGCTCCAACTACTGTAACTTTCATAATTATATATGTTTTTTAATGTGAAACTTCATGTTTAAAATGATAGCGAAATTACGAATAAAAATGCTTTTAATAAAGAAAGCACAAAATTTCCTCTTGTGCTTTCTGCATTAATATATAGTAAAATCAATTATCTCACGCTAAATGCAATACCAACCGTTGCCGTATTGTAATTCTGGAAGGTATAATCTGCAAATATCTTAAAGATACTTAGGTTAAGTCGCGTACCTAATGTTGCTCTCATACCATTGGCTTCAAAATCTAAATTTAAAGGATTGCTGATGGATTCTTGAGTGGTACCAATCAGATTTCCGTTGGCATCTTCAATATCATAAGTTAAAACGTAGTCTCCTTTCATTTTAACCGATGTTTTGCCATTGTTATAACCTACACTCCCATATAAGGTAATAATTTTAAAGTCCAAAGACGTCAAAGCCTGAACAGTCCATGTGTTCATTTTATAATCGACTTTGCCATTGGTCACGGCCACATCATCATTAGGATCTTCATCCAATATGGCATACCCGACGCTCATATTTGTAAAGGCACCTAATACAGAAATGCTCAACGGCAAATTCTCCATTGGTCCAAAATACTGGGTTAAATCATGTTGCAAGCCTAGACCATATAAGCTAGCTTCTAAATCCTCATCAAAATTTAATTTTGGTACAAAGCGTGCTTTAATATCCGTATTGAAAGGTAATCCAAACCCAATCTGCACCGTTGGTGCTGGCACGGCATTAACAGGTAAATCTTTAGTAATTCCCCCTGGCATTGTAAAACTTCCAACGCGATAGGTTCCGTTTCCATTGGGCACAGAGATATCTACCCTAATCTCGGCATCATTATCACTCATAACAGTTGGCAATTGAGTTTCTCCATCTGGCAGGCTTACATATTTATAATCGCTAGCCACGAACGCAAAGTTCTTCGCATTATTTGGTACAAACGACGCATTGACCCCGATAGTAATATCGAAACCAAATTTTTTATGAACTTTAGCCGTGGTTGCCCATCCGTCATTTATACTAAACATTAAGCCCTTCATCCCAGGATTTAAATATTTTTGAGTTAACAAACTCGCGTCATCTGCTGCTAATAAAATAGTTTCCAGTTCTTGCGCTTTACTTAATTGGACACTAAGAATTATAATAAAAGAGGCAATAAATTTTCTCATTTGAAGGTAGATTAAAATCGCGGCAAATTTATACAAATTCCCTAATAAACAACACATCCCTTGATTTTATGAGCTAACACTAAATATTAATCCACGAAACATATGGCCATAAAAAAACACCTAAGAATTAAGGTGTTTTTTACATTATTAAATAACAATCAGATCCGTTTAGGCATCGATTTTCGCATAAATTGCATTTTTCTCAATAAATTCTCTACGTGGCGGCACTTCATCACCCATCAACATTGAGAATACACGATCAGCTTCTGCGCCATTGTCAATTTGAACTTGACGCAAGGTACGGTAGTCTGGATTCATGGTCGTATCCCAAAGCTGCTCGGCATTCATCTCCCCAAGACCTTTATATCGTTGGATTCCTACGCTTCCACCAAATTGTTCTGAGATTTCATCACGTTCCTTATCACTCCAAGCATACTCTTTTCTTTGGCCTTTTTTAACCAAATACAAAGGTGGTGTGGCAATATATATATGACCGTTTTCAATCAATTCTTTCATATATCTGAAGAAGAACGTCAAAATTAAAGTAGCAATGTGGCTACCATCAATATCAGCATCACACATAATTACTACTTTATGGTAACGTAATTTTGAAAGGTTAAGCGCTTTACTATCTTCTTCGGTACCAATGGTAACGCCCAAAGCTGTAAAGATATTCTTGATCTCTTCATTTTCAAAAACACGGTGGGTCATTGCTTTTTCAACGTTCAGGATTTTACCTCGTAAAGGTAAGATGGCCTGAAACGCTCTGTCACGACCTTGTTTTGCAGTTCCACCTGCCGAATCACCCTCGACTAGAAACACTTCACATAGTGCAGGATCTTGTTCGGAACAGTCACTCAGTTTCCCAGGTAAACCTCCAATACTCATGACAGTTTTACGCTGTACCATTTCACGTGCTTTTTGAGCGGCGTGACGTGCTTGAGCTGCTAAAATTACCTTTTGAACAATAATTTTAGCATCTTCTGGATGTTCTTCCAAATAATTAGTCAACATTTCAGAAACCGCTTGGCTTACCGATGCTGAAACTTCTCTATTTCCTAACTTAGTTTTTGTTTGCCCTTCAAATTGTGGCTCTTGAACTTTTACAGAAATAATGGCCGTTAATCCTTCACGGAAGTCATCACCTGCAATTTCGAATTTCAAATTTTTAAGCAATCCGGAATCATCCGCATATTTTTTAAGCGTATGGGTCAAACCACGTCTAAATCCTGACAAATGCGTTCCACCTTCATGCGTGTTAATATTGTTAACATAGGAGTGCAAGTTTTCAGCATAACTGGTATTATAAATCATGGCAACCTCAACAGGAACACCATTCTTCTCCCCCTCAAACGCAATAACATCTTTCGTTAATGGCTCACGATTTCCATCTAAGAACTTGATAAACTCCTTAAGACCTTCTTCTGAATGAAATGTTTCACCCTCAAAAGTGCCGTCATCCTTTTTATGACGTTTATCAATTAAGTGAATTGTAATTCCTTTATTAAGATAGGCGAGCTCACGCATTCTACTTGCTAACGTATCATAACTATATTCTACGGTATGCGTAAAAATTGTTGCATCGGGTTTAAAAGTAATCGACGTTCCTCTTTTATCAGATTCTCCCACCTTCTTTACAGGATACATTGGTTTCCCTTTTTCGTATTCCTGCTCCCAGACTTCGCCATTTCTATAAACCAATGCCGTCAAATGTTCAGATAGTGCGTTCACACAACTGACACCAACACCATGCAATCCACCAGAAACCTTGTAGGAATCTTTATCGAATTTCCCACCCGCACCAATCTTGGTCATAACGACCTCTAGTGCAGAAACGCCTTCTTTTTTGTGTAAATCAATAGGAATTCCACGACCATCATCTTCGGTAGTAATAGAATTATCCTCATTGATGATTACCGTAATATTATTACAATGTCCGGCCATGGCCTCATCAATGGAGTTATCCACCACCTCATAAACCAAATGGTGCAAACCTCGCGTTCCCGTGTCTCCAATATACATGGAAGGACGCAAACGCACGTGCTCCATGCCTTCTAAGGCCTGAATGCTATCCGCTGAATAATTATCCTTATTAAACTCTTCTTTCATGTGTTTTTATTTATTGTTTTTAATGGTCACATGCTGTTCGCAATTAATCATTCCCTTGGGCGATTAATTTTTAGCATGCTCGTTTCATATATAATTGTCTATTAATTATTTTTATTTTCTATTATCCATTCCAACAACTCAATATTCTATACTATTGAATCAAAGAAATTCGACTTGAGGTTCTTATCCCGGCTGATTAAAAGCCATAAAAAAAATGATACTCGCGCATCATTTTTGGATACTCACAAAGATACGAAATACAGAGGCCTTTTAAAAGTATTTCACGGATTAACTGTTGAAATTATCAACATTTGTTAATTACTTAAAAAGAGCTTAAATCGCTTAAAAAACACCTTAAAATAGATTTCAACAGACTTTAACATCTCTTAAAAAGAGTAAAAACAACAAAATCTCGCTAAGGCGAGATTTTGAAATTTAAAAATTCAAGTTTATAAAGGATTTAAGCTTTCACATAAGCATCTGTATGTACTTTTGAAACTGCACGTCCACTAGGGTCGTTCATGTTTTTAAAGCTCTCATCCCACTCTAAAGCAATTTTTGTACTACAAGCCACTGAGGCTTCCTGAGGCACACATAATGCAGCCGTATCACTTGGGAAATATTCTGCGAAAATAGAACGGTAATAAAACTCCTCCTTGCTTGTTGGCGTTTGCAATGGGAACTTGTATTTGGCATTTGCCAATTGCTCATCGCTCACTTCGTTGTTTACCATTAATTTTAAGGTATCAATCCAGCTATAGCCTACACCATCACTAAATTGTTCTTTCTGCCTCCAAACGATACTTTCTGGCAACATATCTTCAAATGCCTTACGAACTACCCATTTTTCCATACGCTCGCCGTTGATCATTTTATCTTGTGGGTTAACGCGCATGGCAACATCCATAAATTCTTTATCTAAAAATGGTGTACGACCTTCAATTCCCCATGCTGCCAAGCTTTTGTTAGCACGCAAACAATCGTACATATGCAATTTACTCAATTTACGCACTGTTTCTTCATGAAATTCGCGAGGATTTGGCGCTTTGTGGAAATAAAGATAACCCCCAAACAATTCGTCCGCACCTTCTCCAGACAACACCATTTTAATACCCATCGACTTGATCACACGCGCCATCAAATACATTGGCGTACTGGCACGAATAGTAGTGACATCATAAGTTTCGAGGTTATAAATAACATCTCTCAATGCATCCAAACCTTCTTGAATGGTAAATTTTATTTCGTGATGAACGGTTCCGATATGATCTGCCACGACTCTTGCGGCAGCCAAATCTGGCGAACCTTCCAATCCTACAGAAAAACTATGCAATTGTGGGTACCAAGCCGCTTGCGTATCATCAGATTCGATGCGTCTGTCGGCATATTTTTTAGCAATGGCCGATGTTACCGACGAATCCAATCCGCCAGAAAGCAACACCCCATAAGGCACATCACTCATCAATTGCCTGTGCACAGCAGCCTCTAAAGCTTCTTTAATGGCTTTAATGCTGGTTTCGTTATCCTTGACCGCATCAAAATCGACCCATTCGCGTTTGTACCACTGCACGAATTTGCCATCCTTGCTGCTCATATAATGCCCTGGAGGAAATAATTCAATTTTTGTACAGTAACCTTCCAACGCTTTCAATTCTGAAGCGACATAAAAGGTTCCGTTTTGATCCCATCCAATATATAAAGGAATAATTCCCATATGGTCACGAGCTATGAAATACTCATCTTTTTCAACATCATAAATGGCAAATCCGAAGATACCGTTCATCTCATCAATAAAATCAACCCCTTTTTCTTGATATAAAGCCAAGATCACTTCACAATCGCTTTCAGTTTGAAACTTGTAATCAGGAAATTGTTTTCTTAACGCTCTGTGATTGTAGATTTCGCCATTCGCAGCCAAGACTAATTTTTTGTCTTCACTAAATAAAGGTTGCTTTCCTGAAGCAGGGTCAACGATCGCCAAACGCTCATGGGTCATGATCGCTTTGTCATTATTAAAAACGCCACTCCAATCCGGTCCGCGGTGACGGATTATTTTAGACATTTCCAATAATTGAGGTCTTAAATCTTCTGCTTTCTGTTTTAAATCAAAGGCACATACAATTCCACACATGATGATATTCTTTAGTATTAATATTTATTATAAACCTTAGGCAAATATGCGAACATCATACTAATTATAAAACCAATTAGTCAAAAATGGTTACAATTTGTAACTAAATAACAGTTTTTATCTTTAATTTAAAAGCTCATTTATTTTAAATGCTGGAATTTTATAATAAATGTAAACTTCCGTCTTAGCAATAAACTTTATAATTACTTTAAGACAATTAATTCTTAAATTTATCCTCAAAACAAAATAGAATTCTATGAAAACAGTCTTTAAATCACTAGCATTAACCTTGACTTTGGCATTCACTTTTACGGCCAATGCACAAAAATTTCCAGATCTAGATCCAAGTCCAATGGATGCTGCAACCTACCCGAGCAGTTATAAAATTTCTGAAAAGGCCATAAAAGTTATTTATAGCCGACCACAATTAAAAGGACGTGACCTGAACAAATTAGCACCAAATGATGATGTTTGGAGAACAGGTGCCAATGAGGCCACTGAAATTACCTTTTACAAACCTGTGAAGTTTGGAAATACCAAGGTTAAACCGGGAACCTATTCTTTATTTACAATTCCTGGAGACAAAGAATGGACGATTATTTTGAGTTCAGAAATTAATGTTTGGGGTGCTTATACTTACAAACAAGAAAATGATGTGGCTCGCATAAAAGTGCCCGTAACCAAAAGCAAGGATATTTTAGAAGCTTTCTCTATTGTTTTTGAAGAATCACCAACAGGAGCAGAGATGTATATGGGATGGGGCACGTTAAGAATCAAAGTGCCTTTTACGATACTATAGTCATTATCTTTTGAGATAAAAAAAAGAGTCTAGCATTTTGTTAGACTCTTTTTTATTTTATGGAATATTCAAATATTTATGCGTTTGCAAGGACACTTTCCACTGCGGATTTGCCATCACATAATCAACGATTAATGGCACCATCTTATCGCGATTGCTCCATTCTGGTTGCAAATATAAAATGCAATCGGCAGTCACTTTTGCAGCCTGCTCTTCGGCAAACCGGAAATCGTCTTTATTAAAGATAATGCATTTTAACTCGTTGGCATTTTCGTAAACCGCTTGAGTAGGGAGTTTCAACTTTTTGGGAGAGAGACAGATCCAATCCCAAGTTCCGGTTAATTGATAAGCACCAGAGGTTTCAATATGCGTTTGCATCCCTTTCTCCTTTAATTTTGCAGTTAAGGGATCCATATCCCACATTAAAGGTTCTCCTCCAGTAATCACAATGGTTTTACTATATCGAGCGGCATTTTCAACAATAGCGTCTATCATGGTTGGTGGATGCAGTTCAGCATTCCAGCTTTCTTTGACATCACACCAATGACATCCCACATCACAACCCCCAAGTCTTATAAAATAAGCCGCCGTTCCCTTATGGTAACCTTCGCCTTGTATCGTATAAAACTCCTCCATTAAAGGCAATAAAAGACCTTTATCTATCAATTCTTGTTTTTCACTCTTTGTCATAGGGTGCAAAGATACTTCATAATCCTAAAAGTTGGATGGCAAGTAATAGAAGTTTTTATTTGGAGGCAATTACGTCAATTTCTATGCTCGCATTGACCGCCAGACCACTTGCAGCAAAGGTTGTTCGCGCAGGTTTATTTGGAAAATATTCCTTGTATATTTTATTAAATGCAGCAAAATCTTCAATATCACTTAAAATGACGGTACACTTAACCACTTTATCTAAAGATGACTTATGATGCTCTAAAACAGCCTTGACATTTTCTATACACTGTTTAGTCTCCGCCTCAATTCCGCCATCAACAAGCGTTCGCGTTTGGTGATTCATTCCTACTTGGCCGCTTAAAAACAAAAAGCCATTGCTCTCAACCAGATCACTAAACGGCGCGTCTTGCTTTGTTGGCTCATGCGAATCATGAAACACAACCACATTGGGAGTCTGTTTGCACCCAAGGACAAACATCATGAGTAAAACGATGGAAAAAACAGATTTAAGTTTCATTTTTTATCTCTTTAACTTGACTAAAATTACACTATTTTTATGCAAAATTTAGAATTCATGGCCAGAAAAGATGAGTTTTTAAAACAGATTCAAGACGGAAACACCAATAAAGGCGGGTTTATTACTTTAGGCACCGCCATGTTGGATGGCGAACCTATTGCCGGCGCTTTTGTAAATGTTCCCTTAAAAACATTGAACCGACACGGACTGATTGCTGGGGCGACAGGAACTGGAAAAACCAAAACCCTTCAGGTATTAGCTGAAAACCTTTCTGAAAAAGGAATCCCCGTCCTATTAATGGATGTTAAGGGCGATTTAAGCGGATTGGCAGAAGCAGGTGCTAGAAACCAAAAAATTGATGAACGTCAGGCAAAAATTGGCATTCCTTATGAATCAAAAGCTTTTCCTGTTGAGATTTTAACGCTATCTCAACAAGATGGCGTACGATTAAGGGCGACGATTAGCGAATTTGGCCCTGTCCTCTTGTCGCGCATTCTCGATTTGTCAGATACGCAGTCGGGTATTGTTGCAGTGATTTTCAAATACTGTGATGATCATCAAATGCCACTATTGGATTTAAAGGATTTCAAAAAAATCTTGCAATATTCCACCCAAGAAGGAAAAGTTGAATTTGAGGAAGAATATGGCCGAATTTCAACCGCTTCAACAGGTACTATCCTAAGAAAACTTGTAGAACTGGAGCAGCAAGGTGCCGATTTGTTTTTCGGAGAAACCTCTTTCGAGGTCGATGACTTACTGAGAGTTGATGAAAATGGCAGAGGTTACATCAATATTATTAGATTGACCGACATTCAAGATCGCCCAAAATTGTTTTCGACTTTTATGTTAAGTCTTTTGGCTGAAATCTATACTACTTTTCCTGAAAAAGGAGATACCGACCGACCGGAACTTATCTTATTTATTGAAGAAGCACATTTGATTTTTAATGAAGCATCGAAAGCGCTTTTAAACCAAATTGAAACTATTGTCAAGCTCATCCGAAGTAAAGGTGTCGGGATTTATTTTGTAACCCAAAACCCAACTGACGTTCCTGAAGTTGTATTGAGTCAATTAGGATTAAAAGTACAGCATTCTTTACGGGCATTTACGGCAAACGACAGAAAAGCTATTAAGTTAGCAGCCCAAAATTATCCCGACTCGTCCTACTATGACACGGCAAGTGTTTTAACTTCACTAGGAACTGGCGAAGCATTGGTTAGCGCCTTGGACGAAAAAGGCAAACCAACGCCTCTCGCGGCTACCATGGTGCGTGCGCCCATGAGCAGAATGGATATTTTAACTGACAACGAACTATCGAGCTTACTTTCAAAGTCGAAATTGATCAAAAAATACAACGACACTATTGACAGAGACAGTGCTTATGAAATGTTGAACAGAAAAATTAAAAGTGCAGCGGCTGAACAGCAAATAGAAAATGACAAGAAAGCATCGGAAGCTTCAAAAAAAACACAGTCCAAACCACGCCCGACGACCACACGTCGCAGTTCAGCAATGAATCCTGTTTTAAAGGTGCTAACCAGCGCTACATTTATAAGAAGTGTTTTTGGCATTTTGTCCAAAGTCATGAAGAAAAAGTAATCACAAACCATTATCACCCAATAACAAACCTCCATTTCACTGGAGTTAAAATCAATATTTCAAATGCATAAATCATTTATTTACATTGCTATAGTTTCTCTTTTATTGACCAGTTGCGGAAAAAATCAAGATCCTTTTCTGATTCAAAAACAAAATATTGGAAACTTAACGGATTCCACTCAAGTCAAATATTTAAAAATGATTTTTGAGAAAGATTCTATTGCCAATTACAAAGGCGCAGATGAATTTACGGTAAACATCAGTGATATCAACATCTTTGACAAAGATGGCAAGCCGCTATTGAGTATTTCTCCTAAAACAAAAGCAGATTCAACCGCAACAGTGAGCAGTGTTCGCATCTTGGATCCACGATATAAGACTGAGAAAGGGATTTCTACTTTAAGCACGTTCAAGGATATCGAAAAGGCCTATACCATTTCAAAAATCGATAATCTTATCAGCTTCATCATTGTTAACGTCAAGGAAATCAATGCCTCGTTCACGATTGACAAAAACGAGTTGCCTTCCAATCTTCGCTTTGATAGAAGCATATCGATTGTGGCTTCTCAAATTCCGGACAACGCAAAAATTAAATATTTTTTCGTGCATTGGAACTAAACCAACAAAAATAAAAGATGAGTTCATTTTTCTCAAAACTGTTAGTCACGATTGCTCGGAAAAAACTTGAGCAAGAGAACTCGTCTGCAACAATAAAAAATAGACAAGTCATCCCTTTAGCGCGACAGATTAAAATAGAAATCAAGCACGCGATAAAGGATTACACCTCTCTTCTCATTGGCGTATTTTCAGCCGGTTTTGGCTTGAAGGGGTTTTTATTGCCCAATCGTTTTATAGATGGCGGTGCCACGGGTATTTCCTTACTTTTAGATAATTTTACCGAAATTGATTTGAGTTATTTACTAATTTTGGTGAACATTCCTTTTTTAATTCTTGCAATAAAAACATTCAGCACAAAATTTGCGATTAAAAGTGGCATTACCATTGCCTTATTAGCCCTCGTCGTACATTATGTGGACTATCCAATAATAACAGAAGATCGTTTATTGATTGCAGTTTTCGGAGGTTTCTTTCTTGGGTTGGGCATCGGGTTAGCCATGAGAGGCGGCAGTGTTATTGACGGTACAGAAGTATTGGCCATTTGGCTCAGCAAAAAACTCTCCATCACAGTTGGCGACGTATTACTGCTGATTAATATTATCATTTTTTCGTTTGCAGCCTATGTTTTATCTATAGAAATTGCACTATATGCGATATTGACCTATTTATCTGCAGCAAAAACGGTCGACTTTGTTGTGGATGGGGTTGAACAATATGTTGGGGTTACCATCATTTCGGAAAAACATCAAGCACTCAAAACAATGATTGTTACAAAACTAAAATGCGCCTGTACCATTTATGCTGGAAAAGGCGGCTATGGCGCACATGGCGAAAGCTATGAAAAAGATATTATCTATACCGTTGTAACCCGATTGGAACTCGCGAAACTACATACAGAAATCGACAAAATTGACGAACACGCATTTATTATCATGGGACTTGTGAAGGATACTAAAGGCGGAATGATAAAACGGAAACCTTTAAATAAAAGTAAAAAGTGATGCGTCTTATGACGGATGACCGAGGACTGATGACCGAGGACTGATGACCGAGGACTGATGACCGAGGACAGAAGACCGAGGACTGATGACTGAGGACTGATGACCCGCCCGAACGTTCCTTTTCGGTACGGACAGGCTGAGGACTGATTGATTAAAATTTAAAAACAGAAAAAACGAATGTCAAATAAACGCTATAAAATTCAAAACGCTCCATTTGTTGTACCAACAACCGATGGAAAAATAATCAAAGAGCACTTTGGAAGGGCTACAGATGGTAATTCCCAAATCAGCATTGCGCATATGGTCGCACCGGCAGGTTGGAGTGAACCTTTTCAAACCCCAGAATTTGATGAATACACATTTATCATCAGCGGTAAAAAACAATTTATCATCGAAGGAGACACCATAATCTTATCGGCTGGCGAATCGATAAAAATTCAAAAAAACACTCGGGTTCAATATTCCAATCCTTATACCGAGCCTTGTGAATACCTTGCTATTTGTCTCCCAGCATTTTCTATGGATCTCGTTAACAGAGAAGACTAATCCCTATTTAGAGATTTATGAAAGAACTCGTAGTCAAATTAATCGGGAATTATATCAATATGCTGAGTTATATATCCAAACCTTATGCAGCCAACAAGGCGATGTATTTATTCACGACACCAAGAGCTGGAAAAGTAAACGAGGAGCAGTCCGACTTTTTACAAACCGCCTATCAAGAAGAGTTGAAGTTTGAAAACCATCGGATCATGACCTATAGATGGCTTGGCACAAAACAAACCATACTTTTAACTCATGGTTGGGAGAGCAATTCTGCGCGATGGAAAAAACTAATCATCGATCTTAAAAAGAAAGGTTTCAATGTTGTTGCTCTTGATGCACCAGCTCACGGAAGATCAGGGGGAAACATATTTAATGCCCTATTATACGCCGAGTTCATAAATGTTGTTGCCAATCGGTTTTCACCAGACATCATCATTGGGCATTCTGTTGGTGGGATGGCATCAGTTTATTTTCAGCATAAATATCAATTCGCACCATTAAAAAAATTAGTTCTGCTTGGATCTCCGTCAGAATTTAAAGATGTTATGAAACGCTATACAGATATGTTAGGCTATAATCAACGCATTGTTTCAGAATTACAACACACTATTGTTGAACGCTTTGGCAGTCCGGCAGAGACTTTTTCAACGGCAAAATTTCTTGAAACCATCGCATCCGAAGGACTGATTATTCATGATGAAGATGATCGTATTATTCCATACAAGGATGCTTTGCTTATAAAAAACAGTTTCAAAAACAGCAAACTGATTACTACAAAAGGTTTGGGCCATTCCTTAATCGATGCCTCAGTTGCTGAACATATTTACGCATTTATTGACGCATAAACTATTACCTTTGTTTTATGGAAGAAAATCTCAAACGAATCAACAAATTTTTAAGTGAAGTTGGCTATTGCTCGCGCAGGGAAGCTGACAAACTCATTGAAGCAGGCCGCGTAACCATCAACGGAAAAATCCCGGAAATGGGCACAAAAATCTCAGAAAAGGATGTCGTTCATGTGGATGGAAAACCAATCAAAGATACCAAGGAAGCATTTGTTTACTTGGCCTTCAACAAACCTATCGGAATAGTATGCACGACCGATACCCGTGTTGAAAAAGATAATATCATTGATTATATCAAGTATCCTAAACGCATTTTTCCAATTGGCCGACTCGACAAACCCAGTGAAGGTTTAATCCTTCTCACAGATGATGGCGACATCGTCAACAAAATCTTAAGAGCCACCAATAATAACGAGAAGGAATATATTGTAACGGTAGACAAACCTATTTCCCAAACTTTTATTGAACGCATGTCGAATGGCGTACCCGTTTTAGATCGTATTTCGAACAAATGTGTGGTTGAGAAATTAGGAACCTACGAATTCAGGATTATTCTGACCCAAGGTTTGAACCGACAAATCCGCAGGATGTGTGAGTATTTGGACTATGAAGTTGTGGCCTTAAAACGTATCCGAATCATGAATATCAAATTGGATATTCCGGTTGGTACACATCGCGAATTGACTGAAGCGGAGTTTAAAAACTTAAATGAACTCTTAGAAGATTCATCAAAACAAGTCATAGAAAACCCAACGAAAAAAATCCCGACAGCAGAACGTCCATCCAGAAGAAAAAGTTAGTAAAACGTTATTTGATTAAATCAACACCATAAACTATGACTACAGAATTTTCGCCATTCCACATTGCCATTCCCGTTCACAATCTTGAAGAATGTAGAACTTTTTACAAGGACATTTTAAACTGTGAGGAAGGTAGAAGCTCTGACCATTGGGTGGATTTTAATTTCTTCGGACATCAATTGGTCATTCATTATAAAGAAAAATCAGCCGAAGATTTACACACCAATCCTGTGGATGGCAAGCATGTGCCCGTACCTCATTATGGTGTAGTGCTCCCATGGGACGTATTTCATGATTTTGCCGAAAATATCAGAGCTAAAGGTGTTCAATTTATAATAGAACCTTATATCCGATTTGAGGGTCAGGTTGGAGAACAGATAACCATGTTTTTTCTAGATCCAGCTGGCAATGCACTCGAATTTAAAGCCTTTAAGGATATGGGACAATTATTTGCCAAATAGCAAAAAATACATCTAAAGCTATATCAATAAAAACACGCTTAATCTGTTGTCATCCTTGACACGATTAAGCGTATTTTTATATAAGTTAAATTTCGAAATACTGATTTGTAATTCCTAAGATTTAATTAGATTTTAAATTGACGTTCGCGTGCCAACAAGGTGTTTTTAAGCAACATGGCAATCGTCATTGGCCCAACACCTCCAGGTACTGGTGTAATAAAGCTTGCTTTTTTACTGACGTTTTCAAAATCCACATCGCCTGTAATTCGATAGCCTTTTTCGCTGTTCTCATCAGGAACTCTGGTAATTCCAACATCAATAATGACTACGTCATCCTTAACCATTTCCGCTTTTAAGAAATTCGGAACGCCAAGTGCAGAAATAATGATATCTGCCTGAGAAGTAATTTGAGTGATATTTTTGGTATGGCTATGCGTTAAAGTAACGGTTGAGTTTCCTGGGAATCCTTTTCTACCCATCAAAATACTCATCGGCCTTCCAACAATGTGGCTTCTACCAATCACAACCGTATGTTTTCCTTGCGTTTCCACACCGTATCTGTCCAACAATTCCAATATCCCAAACGGCGTTGCAGGAATGAATGTCGACATATCCAAAGCCATTCTTCCAAAGTTCATCGGATGGAAGCCATCCACATCTTTATTTGGATCTACAGCTAAAAGTACTTTTTGAGTGTCTATCTGTTTTGGTAATGGCAGCTGAATAATAAACCCATCAATATCTGGATTTTCATTTAACTCACGAATTTTTTCCAGCAATTCAACTTCACTGGTGGTGTTGGACATCCGCACCATGGTAGAATCAAATCCCACACGCTCACAGGCTTTCACTTTACTAGCCACATAAGTTAAACTCGCACCATCATTGCCCACTATTATCGCAGCAAGATGCGGTGCCTTTTCGCCATTAGCTTTCATTTTTTTAACCTGTTCAGCAATTTCATTCTTAATGTCGTTGCTTACTTTTTTTCCGTCTAGTAATACCATGTGTTTTATATTTGATTAGCTGCGAGTAGTTTTCAGTCGCAGTGGCAGTATTCAGTTGCTTACTCTTGAGGTTTTTCCCAAATCAATTAGGGTCGTTAATCATATAATTAACTTCTCTAATAGTTTTCAGTCGCAGTGTCAGTTTTCAGTACTCACTCTTCCGGTTTTACTCAAAATTTATCAGGATAATTAATCAACTTTCCTATTTTAATTACTTCTTTTCTAACTTTTCAAAATCATCTATTATCGCTCCACTACTGTGACTGAAAACCGAGACTGAAAACTGAGACTCAAAGGTTCACTCTTCTGGTTTCACTCCAAATTTGTCAGGATTATTAATCATATAATTAATTAACTTTCCAATTTCAATGACTTCTTTTTCTAATTTTTCAAAATCTTCTCTTTTCAAATATTCACAAGCCAGGGCATAATCCAACCATACACTTGTTTCTGAATTTTCTCCATCAGCATCTGTCAATTTACTAATGAAATGCCTGGGATATCTTCTTTTTCGATATGACTCTGCAATATTTGCAGAAACAGATCGGGAACTTCTTCTAATTTGATCAGTTAAAGCGTAAGTTTCCTCTTTTGGAAAGGATTTAGAAAAATCATAAATAGCCATCCCTAAATCAAATGATTTTTTATATGCTATTAATTTCTTGAAATCCATACTTAGTTTTTTTACTGTGACCAAAATCTGAGACTGTCCACCGCGACTGAGACTGAAAACTGAGACTAAAAACTAAAAACCTACTTCATATTCTTCATCGCCTGCATCATGGCCTTTCCTTTGCCACCTTGCATCATCTTCATCATCTTGCTCATTTGGTCAAATTGTTTCAGCAACTGATTCACTTCCTGAACCGAAGTTCCTGAACCTTTACCAATACGCTTCTTTCTACTAGCATTAATGATTGATGGATTAGTTCTTTCCTCAACCGTCATGGAGTGGATGATCGCTTCAATACCTTTGAAAGCATCATCATCGATATCAACATCTTTCATCATTTTTCCAGCTCCAGGAATCATGCCGATAAGATCCTTCATGTTCCCCATCTTTTTGATCTGCTGAATTTGCTTCAAGAAATCATCAAAACCGAATTGATTCTTTGCAATTTTCTTCTGAAGTTTGCGTGCTTCCTCTTCATCGAACTGCTCCTGAGCACGTTCAACAAGAGAAACAACGTCACCCATCCCCAAAATACGATCGGCCATACGTGATGGATAGAAGATATCAATAGCTTCCATTTTCTCACCAGTACCAATAAACTTAATCGGCTTATTGACTACAGCTTTAATCGAAATGGCCGCACCACCACGAGTATCACCATCTAATTTGGTAAGGATAACACCATCAAAATTTAAGACGTCATTAAAGGCTTTTGCTGTATTAACAGCATCTTGACCGGTCATGGCATCGACCACAAACAAGGTTTCTTGCGGCTGAATAGCTTTATGAATGTTCGAAATCTCGGTCATCATTGCCTCATCAACTGCCAAACGTCCAGCGGTATCTATAATAACCACGTTAAAGCCATTAGCTTTAGCATAAGCAACACCTGCTTTGGCAATCGCTACAGGATCGGTATTACCGCGATCACTAAATACCTCAACATTGATTTGATCTCCTACAACGTGAAGTTGATCAACAGCAGCAGGACGATACACGTCACAGGCAACCAATAAAGGTTTTTTTGTTTTTTTATTTTTAAGAAAATTCGCCAATTTTCCGGAAAACGTCGTTTTACCAGAACCTTGTAAACCAGACATCAAAATAACGCTTGGATTTCCTGAAAGATTCAATCCTTCAGCCTCACCACCCATAAGTTCAGTTAATTCATCCTTCACCAACTTTACCATCAACTGTCCAGGTTGCAAGGTGGTCAATACATTTTGACCCATTGCTTTTTCCTTCACGGTGTTGGTAAATTCCTTCGCAATTTTAAAGTTAACGTCGGCATCCAACAATGCTCTTCGAACTTCTTTCAAAGTCTCGGCAACGTTTACTTCCGTAATACTTCCATGTCCTTTAAGAACGTGTAAGGCTTTATCTAACTTTTCACTTAAATTATTAAACATATGTTTTCAGTCTTCTGTTTGTAGTGTTTAAAACCACAAGAATTAAATTTTGAGTTGCAAATTTACATATTTGATGTGTATTTATAAAACCTAAGGGCTTAATAAATTACATACGTTCTGGCACATCAATTCCCAACAAACCAAATGCTTTCTTAATGGTCACGGCAACCTTATTGGACAATGCCACTCTGAAAGCTTTTTCATTGTCGTTTTCAGCACCAAGAATGGATACATTTTGATAAAAAGAATTGAATTCCTTCACTAAATCATAGGTGTAATTGGCCACTAAAGCAGGACTATGATTCTCCGCTGCATTCTGAATCAGTTCAGGAAATAACATGATAAATTTTATAAGTTCCTTTTCTTTTTCGTGCAAACTAATTGTTTTGAAATCGATAGGCACATCTTGATCGGCCTTTCTTAATATCGATTGGATTCTAGCATAGGTATATTGTATAAATGGTCCGGTATTCCCTTGAAAATCGATGGATTCCTTCGGATCAAAAAGAATACGCTTCCGCGGATCCACTTTTAAGATGTAATATTTTAATGCCCCCAAACCGATAGATTGGTAAAGTGCTGCTTTTTCGGTTTCTGAATAGCCGTCTAATTTGCCCAATTCCTCAGAAATCTCTTCGGCAGTTTGTGCCATTTCTACAATCAGATCATCAGCATCCACAACGGTTCCCTCTCTACTCTTCATTTTTCCTGAAGGTAAATCGACCATTCCGTAACTTAAATGAAACAGGTTTTTCGCCCATTCAAAACCAAGCTTTTTAATAATCAAAAACAAGACTTGAAAATGGTATTCCTGTTCATTTCCAACCGTATAAACCATCCCGCCAACATCAGGAAAATCCTTAACACGCTGAATAGCTGTACCAATATCTTGCGTCATATAAACCGCAGTGCCGTCTGAACGTAAAACGATTTTTTCATCCAAACCATCTGCCGTCAGATCACACCAAACGGAACCATCTTCTTTTTTGAAAAACACGCCTGATTTCAAACCTTCGGCTACAAATTCCTTTCCTAAAAGATAGGTTTGACTTTCGTAATAAAGACTATCAAAATCAACACCTAAATTTTTATAGGTTTCATCAAAACCTTTATAAACCCAGCCGTTCATTTTTTCCCAAAGCGTCACAACGTCTGCATTGCCGGCCTCCCATTTTAAAAGCATGTCTTGTGCTTCAATAATAATCGGTGCTAGCTTTTTGGCTTCTTCTTCAGTTTTTCCTTGGGCGATTAACTCCTGAATTTCCTTTTTATATTCTTGATCGAATTTGACATAGTAATTCCCAACGAGCTTATCACCTTTTAAACCTGTGGATTCCGGTGTCTCGCCATTTCCATAACGCTCCCAGGCCAACATGCTTTTACAAATATGAATTCCTCTGTCATTGATGACTTGGGTTTTATAGACTTTTTTACCCGATGCCTTCAAAATTTCGGCAACACTATATCCTAATAAGTTATTTCGGATATGTCCCAAATGCAAAGGTTTGTTGGTATTTGGCGAAGAATACTCGACCATAATCGCTTTATCTTCTGGATTAGGAGTAACAAATCCGAAAGTATTTTGGTTTTTTATCGACTGAAAAAAATCAAGATAATAGACCGCATCAATTTCAACATTTAAAAACCCTTTCACCACATTGAAAGATTTTACTTCAGCAACATTATCCAAAAGATATTGACCAATTTGTTCGCCAATTTGAACCGGATTTCCTTTCACCACACGTAGCATCGGGAAAATTACTACAGTGATATCGCCCACAAACTCTTTGCGCGTGTATTGCAATTCTACCGACTCTATGGTCGCGCCAAAAATATCGTTTACTGCTTTTTTTACCTGATGTGATATGGTCTCCTGAAGATTCATCTGTTGTATAATTTAAGCTTGCAAAGATAGGATTTTTATTAAATTTTTGAGTCGTCAAAACTGTAATGTTGTGCAAAATAGATACGCACGGCAGGCGCTTTTAACTCTAAGGAATATCACTCGTCCAAAATTGATTAAATTCGAATAAGAAAACACCTTATGATTTACCGAAGCCATTAGTAAGGCTTTTTGCTTTTAATCAATAAAAACATAATTCCAAATAAGTCACAGCAGTAACTATTGGTATACTTTATGTTTCCTGACCATCGAATAATAAGACAAAACGTACAACAAATAGGAGTAGTCGAAAGAATTTCCATTTCATCGACAGAAAGGTCGTATTTCTATGATTTTTACCTTTCATCGATAAGGGAATTTATCCAAAAAAGAATAAGTATCACTTTATCTAATTTTTTGGCATTAAAACCCGAAAATTAGATTTTCAGAACGCTTTTAGTCATTTTTGACGAAGCTATTAATCAAAGTCCCAAAAACGTTGATGCACCATTTTTAAAAATCCTTAACAGCAATGTTATTGTATACTGTGAACGTGCCTAACCTCTCCCTCAAGGCAAGCTCTTATCACATCAACATTACATTTTATAACTAATTGCCAAAAAATGAATCGGTTAATTGTCTTAGCTGCCTTTTTTGCTATCTTATATGGTCATGCCCAAACCAAAAAGATAGACAGCCTTGCTATACAATTAGCTTATCAAAAACAGGATTTATCCAAAGTCGATACGTCAATTGAACTTATCAAAGCCCTTTACAAAACACAAGATTACCAAAAGGCACTCTTATATATTTCCGAGACCGAACAGCTTTCAATCTCACTAAATTACAATAAGGGCATAGCAGAAGCCAACTATTATAAGGCGCTTATTTATTCCAATAAGAATGATTATTACAACGCGATTGATCATTTCAATAAATCCAAAAAACTGTTTTCCGACCTCAATGATTCCATTGGAATTGCCAAAGTAAGCAACAGCATTGGCCTCATCGAAATCAAAAGAGGCAATTACAGCACGGGATTAGTAAATTCTTTGGCAGCGATCAAAATATTCGAAACCCAAAATCTATATGAAGATCTTGGTGCGGCGTACAATAATTTGGCCGAAGCGTATTTCCAAACACATCAAATTGACAAAGCTCTTGAATTCAACATGAAAGCACTGAATATAAGACAACGCCTAAAGGATAGCACAGGCATTAAAATGTCCACAAAAAACATTGCACGTTTGTATTCAGAACGCAAGGAACACCGAAAGGCCATTGAATATTATGAAGCTGTTTTAGCAATGCTCAACCCTGAAACCGACCAAAAGCTTAGAGGCGAAGTGTTACCGCGCATTGGAGAGGAATATCTAAAGTTTAATGATTATGACAAGGCTTCCGAATATTTGATGGAAGGATTAAAGTACAACAGAAAAACAAACAATAACGACGGTATTTTGAGAGCCTTAAATTCTATTGGGCATCTTAACCTCGAAAAAAAGAACACACGACTTGCCGAAAGCCAGATTTACGAAGCTCACGAGTTGGCTAAAAACACTGAAAACACTGAGGAGCTTCTAAAAAACTATAAACTCTTGATGACTTTGGACTCCACCAAAGGCAAGTTTCAAAATGCTTATAAATGGCAAAGAGAATATTTTACTTTAAAACACCTTATCGATAGAGAAAACCAACCTAAACTCCCAACAAATACCGATTCTATCGAGGAGATTATAGAGAAAAAATCCGAAGCTGATACTGTTGTAATTACGCCTCATAATGCCACCGTCGGTCAAAATGACCAGGTCAAAAATTTAAAACTTCTGTCTTATGGACTGATTATAGCGTTTTTAACAGCTCTAACCATTTTACTTTTAATCTATCTGAAGAGAAAAAGTTCTATTCAATATACTCAGGAATTAGAGACAAAGAATACGCAAATTCAACTTCAACATGATGCTATTATGGAGCAGAAGCGCGATCTTGAAGAGATCAACAATATTAAGGATCGCTTATTCTCCATTGTTTCGCATGATTTAAAGGATTCGATTTCATCCATTAAAGGTTTTTTGGATTTACTTAATGAAGAAAATATCAGCAAAGAAGAGTTTAATGAATTGATTCCAGAACTGAGTGAAAACGCCAATAATGCCTCCTTATTATTATTCAATCTATTAAATTGGTCAAAGTCTCAAATGCAAAATTTGGAACCTAATCCTGAACTTCTCAATATCCAGGAAATTTTCCATGACAAAATCAATTTAGTAGAACCAAAAATAGAACAAAAACGCCTTGTGGTTATTGATGAGACGCAACGTGAATTTGTCTACGCCGATAAGAGCATGGTCGAAATTATTATTCAAAACCTCATTACCAATGCGGTAAAATTCAGTCGTGTGGGCGATATTATTACCATCTCAAATAAAGAGCACCATGGCAAATCCTTGATTTGTGTGGAAGATACGGGTGTGGGTATTTCAAAGGAGAACCTCAAGAAACTTTTCAAAAACAACAATTTCACAACTATCGGCACCCAAAACGAAAAAGGCACCGGTTTAGGATTGACCATCTGCAAGGAATTAGTCGAACTCAATCACGGTCGTATCTGGGTAGAAAGTATTGTCAATGTCGGAACCAAGTTCTATATTGAGCTTCCTAAGAAGAAAATGCAAGAGTGAAATTAAAAAGTTTTTTGTTTCAGGTTTCTTGTTTCGAGTTCTCCTATAGAGAGACCCAAAACGAAAAGACACTGGCTTAGGATTAACAATCTACAAGAAATTAATAGAACTTAATCAAGGCCACATCTAGGTAGAAAGAACTGAAAATGTCGATATCAAATTTTAAGACGAAAACCGAAGTACAGAACTAAAAAAGCTTCAAATTCAAGTTCGATTTCGCGCCTCTCCACTAAAGTTACTGACGGGCAAGCAAATTCGACTTTGATTTCAAGTTCAAATTCGATTTCAATTTCAACTTCATTATGCTTTCGGCAAAAACACTTCTGCCATCATGCAACGTGCGCTTCCACCACCACAGGTTTCTATAGTTTCTAAATCACTATAGAGCACATCGCAATGCATAGATATTTTTGAAATCTGCAAGCTCGTTAAACTCTCATGAGCCGCTTTACTCATGACCAAATAACGTTTTTCATCTGCTCCTCTTACCTGTAACATATTACCAGCAAAATGATGCATTTGTTCTTCAGTAATTGCAATTATTTCTTTACCATCTTTTTTAAGATGCTCCACAACATTCTTGCGTTCCTTTTTATCATCAATAGTATCCAAGCAAATGACTGCAAAAGTCTCAGCAATACACATCATGACATTGGTGTGGTAAATAGGCAATCGCTCGCCATCTACAGTTTGATAAGCCGTAAAAATTACCGGAAAATAATCGAAGTCTTCACAGAATTCAATAAATAATTCTTCATCTGCCCTTGCCGATAATGCGCAGTAAGCTTTTTTATTGACACGATCCAAAATGATACTTCCTGTACCTTCCAAAAAGAAATGATCTTCTTCAGCACTGGTATAGTCCATAATATCGTTGATCTCAAATCCCTCATCTTCCAAACGGTCAAACAGCTCTTCACGACGTTCCTTGCGTCGGTTTTCTGCAAACATAGGATAGAGCGCCAAATCGCCATTTTCATGGAAACTCACCCAATTATTCGGAAAAATCGAATCTGGAGTATCGTTAGCGATGTCATCATTTTCTACAATAACATTAACACCGACAGCTGTGAGTTTTTCAAAAAAAGCATCAAATTCAGCTTGTGCTTTTTTATTAATTTCCGAATTTTTCAGATCTAAATCTTCCTGAAAATAATTATTGACAGCGGTTTGTTCATTCATCCTGAAATTTACCGGACGAATCATCAAGATTGTATTTGTGGTTTGGTGCATGGTGAAGTCAAATTTATGCCTGCAAAATTAGTTTAATTTGAGTAATTTTGGAAGACATTGTGTTTATTAATTATACATGAATCTGAATCGAAAATAATTCCTAATGAAAACCACTTTCCTCTGCTTTTTGATATGCCTTTCTGGTATTGCTCAAAATAAAAATTCAAATAAAGATTTCTTGACTGTTTTTGAAAAAAGCGACGGACTTAAAACTGCGGCTTACCAGGAAGTAATCGCGTATTATCAGCTCTTAGCAGATAGTTTTCCTCAAATTCACTTGGACAGTATAGGAATGACGGATGCTGGCAAACCTTTGCATATCGCAACCTTTAACCCGGATAAAATTTTCGAATTCGAAACCATCAGAAAAACCAAGCAAATATTACTGATCAACAACGGCATTCATCCTGGCGAACCTGATGGCATTGATGCCACGATGCTTTTGTTCAGAGATCTTGCACAAGGAAAAATTAAAATACCTAAACACACTGTTTTAGTGACCATTCCCATCTATAATATTGGTGGCAGCCTCAATAGAAATTCAACCACTCGCACCAACCAAGATGGCCCAGAGGAATACGGTTTTAGAGGCAATGCCCGAAACTATGATTTGAACAGGGATTTTATAAAAGCCGACACTAAAAACGCACGTACGTTTACCCAGATTTATCATATGGTACAACCCGCTGTTTTCATTGACAATCACGTCAGTAATGGTGCCGATTATCAATATACTCTGACTCACTTATTTACGCAACACAATAAACTTGGAGGTGATTTGGGCAATTATCTCCATACGGAAATGATGCCAAGTTTGGAGCAGCAACTAGCCATTAAAAAATTGGATATCACGCCCTATGTCAACGTTTTCAACGAAGTCCCTGAAGCTGGGTTTAGTCAGTTTTTGGATGGCCCTCGTTATTCAGCGGGATATACTGCTTTATTCAACAGCTTGGGCATGATGGTTGAAACGCATATGCTCAAACCTTACAAGCCTCGTGTTGAAGGCACTTATGAATTGATGAAAACCATGATCGACATCATTGAAAAAGATCACGTTAAAATTAAAAACTTACGATCCAACGCACTTAAACAATTTCAAGCGTCCAAAACCTATCCGCTAGATTGGAAGGTTGACACCACAAAATCTACAACGCTATCATTTAAAGGTTATGAAGGAAAAATGATTCCGAGTGAAATTACTGGTGGCAAACGTTTAAAATATGACCGTAACAAACCCTTTATCAAAGCTGTTAAATATCAGAATTATTTCAAACCTACAGTTGAAGTCACCATTCCAGAAGCTTATGTCGTCCCCCAAGGCTGGTGGAACGTGATCGATTTATTAAAACTGAACCAAGTTGAAATGTCCATATTTGAAAAGGACACAACAATTACGGTTGAAAGCTATAAGATTGACACCTACCAAACTCGAAGCCAAGCTTATGAAGGACATTACCAACATTATAACGCCAAAGTAATTTCAAAAACTCAAGACGTCAAATTCAGAAAAGGCGATTTTTATGTACCTACCAATCAAAACGCCTTTAGATACCTGTTGGAAACTTTGGAACCACAAGCTCCAGATTCCTTCTTCAACTGGAATTTCTTCGATACCATTCTGCAGCAAAAAGAAGGGTTTTCTCCTTATGCCTGGGAAGACATGGCGGAAGAATTATTAATGAAGAATGGAGAATTAAAAATGGAGTTTGAAGCGAAAAAGATAGCAGAAACAGATTTCGCCAATAATTGGTACGCACAATTGGATTGGTTGCACAAACACAGCTCGAGTTACGAGTTGGCGCATATGCAGTATCCGGTTTATAGAGCAATATAGCACTTGACTTTCCAAAAAAAATAGTTGAAATTCGTTTAGGACCGGATATAAAACATTCTAACAATTTCATTTTCTAAAATTCCAATACCATATTGATGGCAATCATGAGGTGGTTTTGAATTGCCTTTCTCTATTAATTTTGTTGTCAAAAAACAACCCCAGAATCATTAAAGTTAAAACTGTAATTTGTAAATTTGGTTTATGGACACAAACATTCAAGATAAAAAAATAGAATTGATTCAATGGTTGACTACATTGAACGATAATTCTATCCTTGAAAAAATCATGAAGCTTCGAGAGTGCGAAAAAACGGATTGGTGGAATGAAATCTCCTCAGCAGAAAAAGATTCAATTGAAAAAGGATTGGAAGACGCTGATTCGGGAAATCTGAAACCACATTCAGAGGTCAGGAAGCTCTATGAAAAATGGTTATAAAATAATATGGACCGATCATGCCATTTCTGACTTAAGAGAAGTAATTAAATATCTTGAATAAAACTGGACAGAAAGAGAGCTTGAAAATTTTTCTAAAGAAATAGATCATACCCTTGAATTGATTTCCAAAAATCCAAATCTTTTTCAAATATCTAAACAAAAGAAGAATGTTCGAAGAGCAGTAATACTAAAATACAATAAACTCTATTATCGAACTAAAAACAATAGCGTTGAAATCTTATCTCTTTTTGGCACTAGAAATGATTCAAACAAATTAACCTTATAGCATTTTTTTCCAAAAGTCAACAAAAAAACCTACACCAAAATCTTAATATTTGCATAAGAATTCTCCATAGCTTCTTTAATCTGTGCTGGATTTAGCCATTCCACTTTAGTAATCCCTTCCTCTTCTTGTGGCTCCAAGACCCCAGCATAAGTAGAAGTCATTTCAAACCAATAGGTGATTTTTAGTTGGAGTCGGCCATTGCGTTTAAAGATATGGTAGGTCGTTTCTAAAGGTTTTACGATTTTCAACCCATTGACTTTGGTTTCTTCTTCCACTTCACGTAAGGCAGTATCTTCTATACTTTCGTTGTCCTCGATTTTCCCTTTGGGCAAATCCCATTTATCGTTGCGATAAATAAAAAGAATGTCGCCGTTACTATTGAATACCTTCCCACCGCCCGCTATGACGTTGGGCAATTTTTTCAGAAATGATTTTAGGAGTTTATCTTCTTTTTTACCAATAATCCGGATACCCTCCAAATCCGTCGTGTTAAGCTCTTTAATAACCTTACCAATATTAACGGTACTCATGAGATAGTTTTTGAAAAGCTTTTCCTTCTTGACCTTGGTGGTCAAAATAATGGGCTTGTCATTAACAAAAATTCTGTGCGTCATTTCTTTCATGGAAGTGTTGAATTGGTAAAAATATAGTTTTTTGATTCATAGTTGCACTTTTGAAAAATATTTTCAAGAAGTTTTTGATTTCAAAATCTATAAATTTGTTTAATTTTGCAGCATGATTCTCAACAAACAAACCGCCAAAAAAACCGCTGAGCTGCTATTGCAGATTCACGCGATCAAATTACAACCAAATGAACCATTTACGTGGGCCTCTGGTTGGAAATCGCCAATTTATTGCGACAACCGGATTATACTATCCTATCCGCCAATTCGAAATTATGTGCGTGAAATCATGGCAAAGCATATTGAGCAACAGCATGGCAAACCAGACGTTATTGCTGGCGTAGCTACAGGCGCCATTGGTATTGGCGTTTTGGTCGCTGAATATCTAGGCTTGCCCTTTGTATATGTCCGACCTGAAGCAAAAGGTCACGGACGCCTTAATCAAATTGAAGGTCGAGTTGACAAAGGACAAAACGTAGTGGTCATTGAAGATTTGATCAGCACCGGAAAAAGTAGTCTTAATGCAGTAAAAGCGCTTGAGGACGCTGGTGTAAACATCAAAGGAATGGTGGCCATTTTCTCTTATGGATTTGAAGTGGCAAACGCCAATTTCAAAGAAGCTAATATCACTTTACAAACCTTAAGTAATTATGAATCGCTTTTGGAGCAAGCTTTGGACACTAAATATATCACCAGTAAAGAACAGGAAATTTTGGCCGATTGGAATGCCAATCCTAGCGAATGGAATGCCATTTGAGCTAGTGAGGTTGTAAAGTTGCTTGTCGTTTAGTTGATGCAACTGAAAATCATACAACGTTAAAAAATAAACATTTATCCGTCCGGTGTATTTGCGCAGGCGGAACAAAACATAACAAAACCATGAATTTAGAGTCACCAAAAGTAAATCTTCAAAAGAGTCCGCAGGAAGTCTTCGATTTTTTGTCTGATGTCAAGAATTTTGAACAATTAATGCCTGAAAACATCAGTAAATTTGAAGTTTTAGGCGACGATAAGTTTTTATTTGCCCTGAAAGGCATGCCTGAGATCATATTGAAGAAAAAAGAAAGCATTGCTCCTAACAAAATCGTTCTTGGTGCAGCAGGAGGAAAATTGGATTTTTCTTTAACTGGCGACATTCAAGAAACAGACGACAATCAGAGTGATGTGAAATTGACCTTTGCAGGCGACTTCAATCCAATGATGGCCATGATGATTAAAGGTCCTATTTCAAAGTTTATTGAAACCTTAGTGACTAACCTGTCTAAAGCAGTTTAGTACATCAGTACGACTTCCTTAAAGTCAAAACTTTTTATGATGTTGTCCTCCACCCTGATTAATAGGTTTCCCAATTCGGAAATTCCAACAATATATCCCAAAAACAACGCACCTTCAGCATTTCTAAAAGTTGAAGGTTTGTTTTTTCTGAACAGATGCGATTCATAACGCGACTTCAAAAGCTTGAATTGTTTATTTTTCAAATAGTTAAAATGGATCTCAATCTGCTTTAAAACAATATTTAAAACTTCGTCCAAATCGTTGACCTGTCCAGAAAGTAATAGTAAGGAGGACGCCGATGGCAAATCTGCAAAATCTGTTTGATTGACATTAAGTCCAATTCCAATTACCGACCCTGAAATAACATTCAGTTTAATGACATTTTCAATTAGGATGCCGGCAATCTTCTTATTGTCTGACAAAATGTCGTTAGGCCATTTTACACTTATGCGCTGCAGTCCCAAACTGTTTAAGGCCTCATAAACGGCTAAAGACACGGCCATGCTGATGTAAAAGTGCTGCGCGATATTGACAAAAGAAACATCCTTAAACACGCTAAAGGTTAGGTTCTTGGCCTCTTGAGAATCCCAAACAGTTCCCATTTGACCTCGCCCGTGAGTTTGAAATTTAGCCACTACCGCCAGGCCGTCTTCGGCATTACCCGCAACACTCAACTGTTTTAAGTAAGTATTGGTAGAGTCAATGGCATCAAGTTTGATAATACGCATGTGCAAGCTTTAAATAAATTATAAATTTCTTATGAAATATAAAGTCTCAAAAGAATAAATAAAACAATAACTTTGCACAAATTTAATTTAAATTAATGGCGAAAGAAAACATTAACTCAGACGCACTGATATCCACTATTTTAGAAGGCATTGAAGACGTCAAAGGGAAAGAGATAAAAATTCTCGATTTACGGGATATTGAAAATACGGTTTGTGATTATTTCATTATTTGCGAAGGAAACTCAAACACACAAGTGAACGCTATTGTAAATGCAGTTCAAAAGAAAGTCAGCAAAACACTTAAAGACCATCCGTGGCATGTGGAGGGAAGCGAGAACGCCGAATGGGTTTTAATGGATTACGTCAACGTTGTTGTACATGTTTTCCAAAAACACATTAGACAATATTATGATATTGAAGGACTATGGGGCGACGCAAAAACAACCGTTATAGAAACTAGTTACTAAAAGAAAATTAATGTCAAAAGAAAATAAAAACTTAAACAAAAAACCGAAACTAAGTCCCTATTGGATTTACGGAATGGTGATCGCTGCGTTTTTTGCAGTTCAAATATTCTCCGGTGGTTTTGGTGGACAGGATACTAAAAAAACAACCCCTGCTCAATTTTTCGAGTATTTGAGCCATGGTGATGTTGCCAAAGTTGAAATTGTCAATAATAGAGAAGCCAAAGTTTACTTGACTGACGAAGCTTTAAAATTAGAAAAACATAAAGGCAGCAAGCCTAACAACATTTTGCCTTCTGTAACGCCGAGTCCAAATTACAAATTTGAGTTTGGAGACTTAGCGCTCTTTCAGGAGCAAATAAGCACAGTTATTAAAGACAATAACCTTACCAATACTAAAGTTACGTTTGAGACAGAGCATAACGTTTGGGGCGATTTCCTATTAGGCCTCTTGCCATTTGTATTGATTATTGGCGTTTGGATATTTATCATGAGACGGATGTCTGGTGGTGCTGGCGGTGGTGCTGGTGGACAGATATTCAATATCGGAAAATCCAAGGCAAAATTGTTTGATGAAAACACCGATGTCAAAACGTCCTTTAAAGATGTAGCCGGTTTGGAAGGTGCCAAAGAAGAAGTACAAGAAATTGTAGACTTCTTAAAAACTCCAGAAAAATATACTTCTTTAGGTGGTAAAATTCCAAAAGGAGCACTTCTTGTAGGACCTCCAGGAACCGGTAAAACGCTATTGGCAAAAGCTGTTGCTGGTGAAGCTAAAGTTCCTTTTTTCTCTTTATCTGGTTCAGATTTCGTAGAAATGTTTGTGGGTGTTGGAGCTTCCAGAGTGAGAGACTTATTTAAACAAGCCAAAGAAAAATCACCATCTATCATTTTTATTGATGAGATTGACGCCATTGGACGTGCCAGAGGTAAAAACGCCATGTCAGGTTCTAACGACGAGCGTGAAAACACCTTGAATCAGTTATTGACTGAAATGGACGGTTTTGGAACCAACACTAACGTGATTGTTCTTGCTGCAACCAACAGAGCTGATATTTTAGATAAGGCCTTAATGCGTGCTGGTCGTTTTGACAGACAGATTTTTGTTGATCTTCCAGATATCGTTGAACGCAAGGAAATTTTTGAGGTGCATTTAAGACCGATCAAAAAAGGCGAAGATTTAGACATTGATTTTCTTGCCAGACAAACACCTGGATTCTCTGGGGCTGATATTGCCAACGTGTGTAACGAAGCGGCATTAATAGCAGCTAGAAAAGGCAACAAATCTGTAAACAAACAAGATTTCTTGGATGCTGTTGACAGAATTATCGGCGGACTTGAAAAGAAAAACAAGATCATCACTCCAGATGAAAAACGCGCCGTTGCGTTCCACGAAGCGGGACACGCAACCATAAGTTGGATGTTGGAACATGCTGCGCCTTTAGTGAAGGTAACTATTGTACCAAGAGGAAGATCATTGGGTGCTGCTTGGTATTTGCCAGAAGAGCGACTTATTGTAAGAACAGAGCAAATGCTCGACGAAATGTGCGCTGCTCTTGGTGGCCGTGCTGCCGAGAAAGTAATTTTCGATAAGATTTCCACTGGTGCTTTGAGTGATTTAGAAAAAGTCACAAAACAAGCCCGTGCTATGGTTACGGTGTATGGATTGAGTGAGAAAGTAGGAAACTTAACCTATTATGATTCTTCAGGACAATCTGAATATGGTTTTTCAAAACCTTATAGCGAAAAGACTGCAGAGTTGATTGACGAGGAAATTTCTGTGATTATTGAAGAGCAATATGCTCGCGCCATCAAAATTCTTGAAGAGAATAAAGATAAACTGACCGAATTAGCAGAAGAATTACTTGAAAAAGAAGTCATTTTCAAGGACAATTTAGAACGTATTTTTGGCAAGCGTCCTTACGAAAAAGTGATTTTAGAAACGGCAAAACAAACACATCCAATTACCACAATTCAAGATATTGAAGTACCGGTTGAAGACATCCCAAAAGATGAGCCGTTAATTTAAATAAAAATTTCAAATTCATATAAAAAACTTAAATTAAACCTTTGTTAATTTAAGTTTTTTTATATTTGAGGAAACCATTAGTAAAATCAGGTTAATAGCAACCCATTCATGAGTCTATTTCGTAAAATTTTCGGCTTAAAATATACGCCAGAAGATAAAATAAAAAGCGAAGAGAGAGGCAAGTATATGCCAGAGATTAAACTACCTATAGACGAAAAATTTACTATAAATTTTAAGGCCAATGGTGGAAAATTCCTGTATTGTGAGAATATGGGAGAAGTCCATAAATCTTTACATAACATTCTTCAGGAGAACGATTGGGAAGGCATGAACGTTTTCTTATTAGATACAAGACTTAAAGATTTATTCAAGGATTTTGATCTTCCGATCACCAGAAAACCTGAAGAAGGTCAATATTTCCTTTCTACTTGCGAATATTTAATAGCCGATGATGGTTCTTTATTGATCTCTTCCAATCAAATTGCGGAAAAAAAATTAGGCGATCTACCTGCTAACTTTATCATCTACGCAACAACTAGTCAGTTTGTTGAGAACATTGGTGAAGGCCTAAGAGGCATTAAAAATAAGAATAAGGATAAAATCCCAACTAATATTACCACCATCAAACATTTCAAGACTATAGAAGATAAAAACTTTCTTAGTTATGGAAGTAGCTCAAAAAACCTATATTTGCTGCTTCTAGAAGATTTATAATGGAACTTTTCACTTTATTTCATGGGAAACCACTATTTGAAAGGCGTCATCTGTTATTAAAAACCTACTAAAATTTACAGATGAAAGAACTTAGTACGAGAGCTATTTCTGGCGCTATTTATATATCATTGCTGATACTCTCCATTTATTGGCAATATCTATTGGTCGCTCTTTTTTTCGTATTTGGGATTATTTGCATGGCCGAATTTAAAAAGCTAATTCAGCTAGAAAGCAAAGCACCTTATATTGTCTTTACCCTGATGTATGCTAGTTTTAGTGTGTGGGCAATCGTCCCTGGATTGGATGCCGGTTTTAACGAAGCCATAAAAATACTTCAGGTCCTCACTATTTTTGTCCAGCTATTTTTAATCAAGGATTTATTTTCAGAAAAGACCATACCACTGTTTGAAACCAAGCGTTATATTCTTACCACATTTTATTTGGCCAGTGCTTTTGTTTTTTTAATCTTGATTGCCAATAACGATAAGATATTCACGCCAATGCTATTGCTTGGAGTATTTGTATTGATTTGGATAAATGACACCGGTGCCTATTTTGTAGGTAAGAATTTTGGGAAACAAAAACTATTTCCAAGTGTCTCGCCTAAAAAAACCGTCGAAGGCTTTATGGGCGGCTTATTTTTTGCCTGTTTAGCAAGTTATTTTATCGCTACATTTACAGATACTTTAGATTTCACAAATTGGCTCATATTAAGTATTATTGCAAGTGTATTTGGGACTTTGGGCGACTTGATTGAGTCCAAGTTCAAAAGGCAGGCCGGAGTCAAAGACAGTGGCGTGATTATGCCAGGACATGGCGGTTTGCTAGATCGGTTAGATAGTATTATTTTTGCTGCACCATTTTTTTATTTATTTTTAAGACTATTCCCCTATGTTTCATAAAGAAGGCCATAAAATTGTAATGATTACGATTGCTCTAGTTGTAATAGCGATCATGAGTATTGATTATTTTGTATCAATAGAATGGTTAAGAACCACCTTAATGCTCATTGTTGTAGCGTTTTTCATCATCATTCTTCAATTTTTTAGAAATCCAAAACGTATTGGAACCCTGCATGATCATCATGCCCTCTCCCCTGTTGACGGTAAAGTTGTTGTGATTGAAGAAGTTTTTGAAAAAGAATTTTTCAAGGATAAACGCATTCAGGTTTCCGTATTTATGTCACCAATAAACGTCCATGTGACGCGCTACCCAATTGGAGGAAAAGTAGTTTTCAGTAAATACCATCCTGGAAAATTTTTAGTTGCGTGGCATCCAAAAGCGAGTGAAGAAAACGAACGTACTACAGTTGTGGTTGAAAACGAATTCTTCGGAAAAGTACTCTATCGTCAAATCGCGGGCGCCTTGGCAAAACGTATTGTTAATTATGCTATAGCAAATGATGACGTCAAACAAGGAGCAGATTCTGGATTCATTAAATTTGGCTCGAGAGTAGATTTATTTTTACCTTTGGATTCAGATATTAAAGTAGTACTTAATCAAAAAGTAAAAGGTGGTGTAAGTGTTATTGCCGAAAGAAAATGATTTCAGAAGACAGTTTAGATATTGAATTTAAGGAAGCTGTAGATCGTATCAATAGCTATACAAAGCCTTTCCCTGCCGATTTGCTACTGCGCCTCTATGCGTATTATAAAAAAGCAACGAATAACTATAAAAGTCCTAAGGGTAATAAACCCATGATTACAGCATTTAAGACGAATGCGCTATTTCAAGTAAAGAATGTTACTCCTGACGAGGCCAAACGCATCTATATAGATTTGGTCAATAATTATTTTTTATACGGAAAGTAAGATTAAGCGTTGGTTTAAATAACTTCCATAAGGCAATTATTCCCTAAGTTATATTTGAATATATTTGATTTGAATAGTTACCCAGAGAAATGAGTAGTAGCATTTTAAATTAAATACCTATGACTTCTAAACTAATTTTTAAAAGAGATTATCTACTTTTACCAATCCTCAGCCTACTCTAATTTTTAGCTATAAAAAATGTCATTCCTGCGTTTATATATCTGCTGATTGCGCTTTTAACAAGCATCTATTTTTTCCCAATAAAATTATTCTTAAGATATGATTCCACACCGTCTAACAACAAAAGGAGGATTGTGGTATTGCTTTCATATTTTATTATTAGCAACATCATAGCTCTGTCAGCTTTGGTGGCTTTCCAGTCTGATTTGGGGTTCATTCGTACCGGAATATCTTTTTATGGTCTTATAAATTTTGCCTTCCTCATTTATTTTCACAGGACAGAAAAAGGCAGTTATAACTTTATATAGGCCTGTTGCACTGTTGTCTTGACTTCAGCAATAATTGGTGTTTAATTAGGATAAAAAAATAAGCGGTATCATCACAATTAATAATACTGCTTTAAATCTTTTAATCCCTTATCAAAGGTAACGTGCTGCAACGTAATAAACCTTCTTGTTTTGCTATTTCAGCATATGGCACTTCTTCCACTGTAAAACCATTATTGCGAAGCCAAGTATTCAATCGCGTAAAATTTCCTTCTGAAATAACAACGTCTTCTGCAATAGAGAAAATATTGCTATTCATATGATACATCTCTTCACGTGTGATGTGAAATAGGTTTTCCTTCCCAAACAAATTGACTAAGTACATATAATCACTTTCTTCGCGAAAGCCACTTTTATAAATGATACCTTTATTTTTTCCAACTGGTTGAAAGCAACAATCCAAATGCAGTGCATTATCCCTTGGCTCAATTCGCGATTTTACCAAATCAAATTCCTTGACAATTTTATGGGGAAATAATTCCTTTATATAGTTGACGCCTTCTATATTGGTGCGTGCTGTAATATAATCCTTATAATCACTGCCTTTATAAGTCCCAATAAAAATATGATCATTCCATAACATGACATCGCCACCTTCAATATGAACTTCCTCTGGTGGTCGGACAACTTTTTCAGGATCGATTTGCTCAATAACATACTGAATGGCCTCCAATTCCTTTTCCCTGTCAGGCAGGATATTAGCTTTAATTAAAAGGTCATCAATAACAAAAGCAATGTCCCTTGCAAAAATTTGGTTATAATTTTCGATCAGTTCTGGACGATAGATCTTCACATCATATTTTTCAAAAACTTTGGCTACCGCTTCCATTTCCTCCGTCATATCAGCTTCCACAGGATAAGTTCCCGCTTTAATATGCTCTAATGACTTTGGATCATAGGCTTCTTCTGCTTTAGGTGTCGGTCCGTTGCTAACGGCAGTCCCCAAAACCACAGCTCTTAATCGGGATGTTTCGTTCTTAATATTCAGTTTTAGCATGTTGTAAAGTATAAAAAAAGCTCCATCTTTAAAAATGAAGCTTTGTTGTATTAATCTATTCTATTTAACGTTTTTCAATAGCTTTAAAAGGCCTCAATGTTGCACCAACATATATTTGTCTTGGTCGTCCTATTGGCTCTTTGTTCAATCTCATTTCTTTCCATTGAGCAATCCAGCCTGGCAGACGTCCTAAAGCAAACATTACCGTAAACATATCTGTTGGGATCCCCATAGCTCTGTAGATAATTCCTGAGTAGAAATCCACGTTAGGATAAAGTTTACGATCCACAAAGTACGGATCTTTCAAAGCTTCTTTTTCCAAAGCTTTAGCAATATGAAGAATTTTATCTTCCACTCCTAAATCATTCAATACTTCATCGGCTGCCTTTTTGATGATTTTTGCTCTTGGGTCAAAGTTTTTGTAAACACGGTGTCCAAAGCCCATCAAGCGGAACGGATCCTCTTTATCTTTAGCTTTCGCCATGTATTTATCAGTATCACCACCATCAGAATTGATAGCTTCCAACATTTCCAAAACCGCTTGGTTAGCACCGCCGTGAAGCGGACCCCAAAGTGCAGAAATACCTGTAGAAAGTGATGCGAACAAACCTACATGAGATGAACCTGCTATTCTTACGGTTGACGTAGAACAGTTTTGCTCATGATCGGCGTGAAGGATTAAAAGTTTATCCAACGCATTTAATACGATAGGATTTACTTTATAATCTTCATTCGGTTGTTTGAACATCATTTTAAGGATGTTCTCAACATAGCCTAAGTTTTTATCGCCATAATCCAACGGCAACCCATTCTTTTTACGGAAAGTCCATGCCACAAGCACTGGGAATTTACCTAAAATTTTAACAATGGCTTTGTACATATCTTCTTCAGAATTGACATTTACTGAAGATGGATTAAAAGCAGTCAGTGCACTGGTAAGTGAAGCAATCACACCCATTGGATGCGCCGATTTTGGGAAAGCATCCACAATTTTACGGATATCTTCATCCACAACGGATTGTGACTTGATATCTGCATGGAATTTTTCCAATTCTACTTTGGTTGGTAATTCACCAAAAATGAGAAGGAAAGCTACTTCAAGAAAATCCGCTTTTTCGGCCAATTCTTCTATTGCATACCCTCTATATCTCAAAATTCCTTGTTCACCATCCAAAAATGTGATGGCACTTTCACATGAACCGGTATTTTTAAACCCTGGGTCGAGTGTAATAACACTATCTGTGGTGGTTCTTAAATCACTGATATCGATGGCAACTTCATTTTCGGTGCCTACGACGAGAGGAAATTCATATTTTTTACCTTGTATTTCTATTGTAGCTTTATCGGACATATATATTTTTGTAAGTTATATTTAAAATTACAGATCATCGTTAGTGGATGATCGGAGTCACGAATTTACAAAATATATCATGATATAGAAAAGAACTTAACAAGCATTTTAACAATCTTAGAATATATAAAAACTATAGGAAAATCTATCTTTAAGAACGAATTTACATAAGTTTTTTATTTTTGTGTACACCGCCAGAACTGCAAATATATTAATATGGTTTTTCCTACTTATGTTGGTTTTGGTACTTGTAAGAAGAGCCACAAAAGAGGAATTGTATTCGGCGGAAATTACACTCAATTAATATTACACCTATGAAAATCAGTATTAGCTCCATCTTATTCTTTCTAATAATTACGAACAGCTATTCACAAGTGATTAATGTAGAAACTTTAAGAAAAAAGACGGATTCTGCCAAATGGACGGGATCAATAAGTTTAGATGCCAGTTTAATCAGGAACAAGAATAATATTTTCAAAATCGCGACCAAGTCGGATATTCAATATAATAACAAAAAAGAATTATGGCTATTTGTAAACGATTTAAAGTTTGAAAAAGCGGCAGGAGAATCCTTCGTGAACAAAGGAACACAGCACTTGCGGTACAATCATAGAATTACGGAAACGATTAAAATGGAAGCCTTTGCCCAAGCGCAATATGATGCCATTTCAGAAATTGATTTTAGAGGATTGATAGGCCTTGGTCCACGATTTAAACTAACCTCCAACGAAAATTATCGTTTTTATCTGGGCACATTGGTCATGTACGAATATGAAAAAGCCTCAGACCTTGCCGAAAATAGAATTCATAAAGATTTCCGTGCAAGCACTTATCTGTCTTTTAGCCTCTATCCTACGGAAAATCTCGGTATTATCAGCACCAGTTATTATCAGCCACGATTGGATGCCTTAAACGATTACAGACTCTCAAGTACGACGAGTGTCTTGTTTAAAATTCAAAAGAATCTTGCTTTTAAAACAACCTTCATTTATAATTTTGATGCGTACCCTGTTGTGACCATACCACAATCGCAATACGAGCTAACAAATGGGCTTTTGTTTACGTTTTAACACTCAAGGTGAATTTTGTTTGAAGTTCGTTTCCGTAAATATTGATGTTCAACAGTTTCTACAAACACAATGTAACCATTTTTTTACGATTTAAAATTTAATCGTAAAAGTACAAGCAACCTTCATTACCATAAAAAAAGGGTTAGATTTCAAAAAAATCTAACCCAATTATTTACTCTTACCTTAAAAGGTAGCTGAATATTTATTTTACTTTAAAAGCTCTTACCCCAGGAAAGTAAGCCACATCTTCCAACTCCTCCTCAATACGTAGCAATTGGTTGTATTTGGCCATACGGTCACTACGTGATGCTGAACCGGTTTTAATCTGTCCGCAGTTTAAAGCCACAGCTAAATCAGCAATGGTGTTGTCTTCTGTTTCACCTGAACGGTGCGACATTACCGAAGTATAACCCGCATTATGTGCCATATTAACCGCTGCGATAGTTTCAGTCAACGTTCCGATTTGGTTGACTTTAATCAGAATAGAATTCGCAATGCCGTTTTCAATTCCTCTTGATAATCGTTCTACATTGGTTACGAATAAATCGTCACCTACCAGTTGTACTTTATCGCCGATCTTTTCAGTCAAATATTTCCAGCCTTCCCAGTCGTTCTCATCCATTCCATCTTCAATAGAAAGGATTGGATATTTAGCGGCCAGTTCTGCCAAATAATCGGCTTGTTCTTTACTGGTTCTTATTTTTCCAGAAGCGCCTTCGTATTTTGTATAATCATATTTTCCGTCCACATAAAATTCTGCAGCAGCACAATCTAAAGCGATCATTACGTCATCACCTAAAGTATAACCTGCTTTTTCAACGGCTAATTTAATGGTATCCAAAGCATCTTCAGTTCCCCCAGCCAGATTTGGTGCAAATCCACCTTCATCGCCCACAGCAGTACTCAAACCTCTGTCGTGCAATACATTTTTAAGATTATGGAAAATCTCAGTTCCCATTTGCATGGCATGTGTGAAATTTTTCGCTTTTACTGGCATGATCATAAATTCCTGAAATGCAATAGGGGCATCAGAATGTGAGCCACCATTGATGATATTCATCATTGGCACAGGAAGCGTATTGGCAGAAACGCCACCAACATATCTGTACAAGGGCATGCCCAACTCATTAGCAGCCGCTTTAGCAACCGCTAAAGACACTCCTAAAATGGCATTGGCACCCAGTTTTGATTTGTTTGCAGTACCATCCAAATCAATCATCATCTGGTCCACTTTATTTTGTTCGAATACTGAAGTTCCCAATAATTCTTGAGCAATTACTGAGTTTACGTTTTCAACCGCATTAAGAACGCCTTTACCCATAAAAGCTTTTCCACCATCTCTAAGCTCTACAGCTTCATGTTCTCCCGTAGAAGCCCCAGAAGGCACCGCAGCGCGTCCAAGGACACCGTTTTCTGTAATGACATCTACTTCAACAGTTGGATTACCACGTGAATCAAAAATTTGTCTTGCATGAATGCTAATGATGATACTCATTGTTATAATATTTAAAGTTAATATTCTATTCTTTATTACTATTAATTAATTTCTATTGGGACTATGCAGAGTGACCTAAACCACCACTGCCGCAAGCCACGCTAATTTACGAAATACTTACTTGGAACTCCCGCTCCAGTTTCTGAATTACATTTAAAATCTGCGATAATGTTTGCGCTATAAGAAAACCTCAAAAAAGATGCTGTTTTTTTGAGGTTTCGTTACTATTTTTTTTGCATGTTTTCTATAAACTGATCAAACAGATAAGACGCATCATGTGGACCAGGACTGGATTCAGGATGGTATTGTACAGAAAACACATTTTTTGATTTCATACGTAACCCTGCAACGGTATTATCGTTTAAATGGTTATGTGTGATTTCAATGTCTGGATGTTGTTCTGTTTCTTCTCTATTGAGTGCGAAACCATGATTTTGAGATGTGATTTCACCTTTTCCTGTCATCAGATTTTTAACTGGATGATTGATCCCTCTATGACCATTATTCATTTTATAGGTTGAAATGCCATTAGCCAAACCAATGATTTGATGGCCAAGACAGATTCCAAAAAGTGGTCTATTGTGTTTGATAATTTCCTGAGTTAAAGCAATGACGCCGAGCAATGGTTGTGGATCTCCAGGGCCGTTGGAAAGAAAGAATCCGTCAGGTTCAAAAGCATTCATCTCCTCATAAGTGGCATCGTATGGAAACACTTTAATGTAGACATCCTTTTTGGCCAAATTGCGAAGAATATTCTTTTTGATGCCTAAGTCCAACGCAGCAACACGGTAGGTCGCCTTTTCATTACCTACAAAATAAGGATCTTTGGTACTCACTTTTGAAGCAAGTTCCAAACCTTTCATTTGTGGTACTTCAGCAAGCTGCTTCTTTAACCCTTCTATATTGTCCACTTCCGTAGAAATGACCGCGTTCATGGCGCCATTATCGCGAATATAGCTTACTAAAGCACGGGTATCCACATCGGAAATAGCAAGGAGATTGAATTTATTGAAGAATTCCTCCAAAGAACCATCAGCTGCAGGTCGTGAATAATTATAACTAAAATTCTTACAGACCAAACCTGTTATTTGAATGGAATCAGATTCCACTTCTTCAGCAACAGTTCCGTAATTACCCAAATGTGCAGTGGTAGCGACCATTATTTGACCAAAATACGATGGATCTGTGATCACTTCCTGATACCCCGTTGCACCGGTGTTAAAGCAGATTTCGCCAAAGGCTGAACCTTGTTTTCCTATTGATTTACCGTGGAAAATAGTGCCATCTGAAAGAAGAATGATGGCTTTGTGTCTTTTAGTATATTTCATTCTAATTATTATGAGATTCCCGCCTTGATTTCGATAGGCGCAATGCAAGCGCAGGAACAAAGTTTTGCAAAATTGCATAAAAAAAAGGATAAACTAAAACGTTTATCCTTTTTATATTATAAATGATTACCCATTTATTCTTCTTCCTCGTTGGTTGCTTTTTTATCAACAACTGGAGCAGCAGTAGTGGCGGCAGTACCTTTAGCGGCAGCAGCAGTTGCGTCAACAGTATCGTCAGCTTTTTTAGCACGACCTCTACGAGTTGTTTTCTTTTTAGGTTGCTTATCTGCATTGTAGATTTCGTTGTAATCTACCAATTCGATCATTGCCATATCAGCGTTATCCCCTAAACGATTCCCCAACTTGATGATACGTGTGTATCCTCCTGGACGGTCGCCAACTTTTGGAGCAACATCTCTAAACAATTCAGCTACCACTTCTTTTTGTCTCAAACGGCTATAAACAATACGTCTGTTGTGCGTCGTGTCTTCTTTTGACTTTGTAATCATTGGCTCAACAAATTGCTGTAAAGCTTTCGCTTTTGCAACCGTTGTGTTGATGCGCTTGTGCTCAATTAAAGAACAAGCCATGTTTGCCAACATTGATTTTCTGTGTGCCGTTTTACGACTTAAATGGTTGAATTTTTTTCCGTGTCTCATGACATTTTAAATTTGACATCATCTTGCTACCATATCCATCCGGAGAGCAAATTATGTGTCGTTAATAATTGTTTATTTTGAAAAAAAAAGAAGTTACTGATCGTAAATCAGAAATCCACAATCGTAAATCTTCTAGTCTTTATCTAACTTGTACTTGCTTAAATCCATTCCGAAGCTAAGACCTTTAACACTCACTAGTTCTTCTAGTTCAGTTAATGATTTTTTACCAAAGTTTCTGAATTTCATTAAATCATTTTTGTTGTATGCAACTAAATCTCCTAAAGAATCAACTTCAGCAGCCTTCAAACAGTTAAGCGCACGCACTGAAAGATCTAAATCAACCAATTTGGTTTTCAATAGTTGTCTCATGTGAAGTGACTCTTCATCATAAGTTTCTGTTTGCGCAATTTCGTCAGCTTCTAAAGTGATACGCTCATCAGAGAATAACATGAAGTGGTGGATTAAAATCTTAGCCGCTTCTGTTAACGCATCTTTAGGGTTAATTGAACCGTCAGTGATGATCTCAAAAACAAGTTTTTCGTAGTCTGTTTTTTGTTCAACACGGAAGTTTTCAATTGCGTACTTCACGTTTCTTATTGGCGTATAAATCGAATCTGTAAAGATCGTTCCAATTGGTGCAGATGCTTTTTTATTTTCTTCTGCAGGAACATATCCTCTACCTTTTTCAATGGTCAACTCCATATTGATGCTCACCTTTGGATCTAGATTACAGATGACCAAATCTTTGTTCAGAACTTGAAATCCTGAGATAAATTTTTGGAAATCTCCAGCCGTAATTTGCTCTTGTCCTGAAATAGAAATCGTAACGGTTTCGTTATCAATTTCATCAATTTGACGCTTAAAGTTAATTTGCTTTAAGTTCAAAACTATTTCAGTAACATCTTCAACTACGCCAGCAATTGTAGAAAACTCGTGATCAACACCTTCTATTCTTACAGATGTAATTGCAAACCCTTCCAAAGAAGATAACAAAACTCTTCTTAAAGCATTACCTACTGTCAATCCATAGCCAGGCTCTAAAGGTCTGAATTCAAACTTCCCTTCAAAAGGAGTTGAATCAATCATAATCACTTTGTCGGGCTTTTGAAAATTTAATATTGCCATATTGCGTTTTGTATCAGTTATTATTTAGAGTATAATTCGACGATAAATTGTTCGTTGATATTTTCTGGAATTTGTACTCTAGCTGGAATTGAAACATACGTCCCTTGTTTGGTTTCGTTGTTCCATGTCATCCACTCGTAAACGTTGCTAGAGTTAGACAATGCTGTTGTAATAACATCAAGAGATTTTGATTTCTCTCTGATGGCAACAACGTCGCCAGCTTTTAATTGGTAAGAAGGAATGTTTACGATGTCCCCATTAACAGTAATATGTCTGTGAGAAACTAATTGACGCGCTCCGTTACGTGAAGGCGCTAATCCCAATCTGAAAACCACGTTATCTAAACGAGACTCACATAATTGTAACAATACTTCACCAGTAATTCCTGATGCCGCAGTTGCTTTCTTAAACATGTTTCTGAATTGCTTTTCTAAAATACCATAAGTATATTTAGCTTTCTGCTTCTCCATTAACTGGATTGAGTATTCAGATTTCTTTCCACGACGCTTGTTCGCACCGTGTTGACCTGGAGGATAGTTTCTTTTTTCGAAAGCTTTGTCATCTCCGTAAATAGCTTCGCCGAATTTTCGGGCTATTTTAGTTTTAGGACCAGTATATCTTGCCATTTCTTAATTTGATTTTGAGAGTGTCTATGAATTAAGGTCTTAATCTATCCTTCGATAAACAGTGATCTCCCGTTTTTGATACTTGTTAATAATTTTTTTCAGTTTGCAAATTTACATATAAAAAATCAATATCAACCATTTAAAATGATTGATATTGATTATAAATACGTTATAAATTATACACGTCTACGTTTTGGAGGGCGACATCCGTTATGTGGTAATGGTGTAACGTCAATAATTTCTGTCACTTCAATACCTGCATTGTGGATAGAACGGATAGCAGATTCTCTACCGTTACCTGGTCCTTTAACATAAACTTTTACTTTCTTCAATCCAGCTTCTTTTGCTACACCTGCAGCATCTTCAGCGGCTACTTGAGCAGCATACGGAGTATTCTTTTTAGAACCTCTGAAGCCCATTTTACCAGCTGATGACCAAGAAATCACATCACCTTTTTTGTTTGTTAAAGAAACAATGATGTTGTTGAATGAAGCGGCGATGTGTGCCTCTCCAGTTGCTTCAACAATAACTTTACGTTTTTTAACTTTTGTACTTGACTTTGCCATAATTTTTAGTTTCTAGTTGTTAGCTTTTAGTTGTTAGAATCCTAGACTTTTACATTTCAGACAGATTCATCTAACGCCCTAATGACTAATGACTAATGTCTTGTTATTATTTAGTTACTTTTTTCTTGTTAGCAACAGTTTTTCTTCTACCTTTTCTAGTTCTAGAGTTATTCTTAGTACGTTGTCCTCTTAATGGAAGTCCAACTCTATGACGAATACCTCTGTAACATCCAATATCCATCAAACGTTTGATGTTTAATTGAATTTCTGAACGTAATTCACCCTCAATAGTAAAAGCACCAACAGCTTCACGAATACCACTTATTTCGTCATCTGTCCAATCCTGAACTTTTGTGTTTTCATCAACCTTAGCTTCCGCCAAAATTGCTTTAGCTCTGCTTGCACCTATCCCGTAGATGTAAGTTAAAGAGATTACTCCTCTTTTCTGTTTAGGTATATCTACCCCTGCAATTCTTGCCATAATTATCCTTGTCTTTGTTTGAATCTAGGATTCTTTTTGTTAATGACGTAAAGTCTACCTTTTCTGCGCACTAGTTTACAGTCTGCGCTTCGTTTTTTAACTGATGCTCTTACTTTCATCTGTTTCTATTATTAGTTTTATACTTTAAGATACCACCTTTCGATAGCACCATTATTAGTACCTATAAGTTATGCGAGCCTTAGATAAATCATAAGGGCTCATTTCTAATTTTACTTTGTCCCCTGGTAATAGTTTAATATAGTGCATACGCATTTTACCAGAGATATGCGCTGTTACAATATGTCCATTTTCTAATTCAACACGGAACATAGCATTGGATAATGCTTCTATAATTGATCCGTCTTGTTCTATTGCTGATTGTTTTGCCATCGTTACATTTTTAGTTTTTAGTAGGTAGTTGGTAGTATTTCCTTTTGATAATTTAGAGCCACTAACCTCTAACCACTATCCACTATCTTTCCAATTTAAGCTATTGCTTTTCTATTTTTACCGGTTTTCATTAAACCATCATAATGCTTGTTCAACAAGTATGAATTAATTTGTTGCATCGTATCTATTGCAACACCTACCATAATCAATAATGAAGTACCTCCGAAGAACAAAGCCCAACCTTGCTGAACACCCATCAATTTTACGACAATCGCTGGGAACACAGCAATAAGTGCTAAAAAGATAGAACCTGGAAACGTAATTTGAGACATAATCTTATCAAGATATTCAGAAGTTTCAGTTCCTGGTCTAATACCTGGTATGAAACCACCACTGCGTTTTAAGTCATCAGCCATTTTATTGGTTGGAACGGTAATCGCGGTATAGAAATACGTAAATATGATAATCAATAATGCAAAAACAATATTGTACCAAAGCCCAAATATGTCAGAGAAATTAGATTGCAACCACTGTCCGACAGCGCCTTCACCTAATCCTTTACCAATTAAAGTAGGAACAAACATAATTGCTTGTGCAAAGATAATTGGCATAACACCTGAGGCATTCAACTTTAAAGGTAAAAATTGTCTTGATCCAAATACATTTTTCTCATATCCACCAGAGGCAGTACGACGTGCATATTGAACCGCAATTTTACGAACAGCCATGACCAACATGATAGCTAACAAAATGATTACAAACCAGATTACCAATTCAATCAATACCATCATTAATCCACCGTTTCCACCACCTTCTACTCGAGACGCAAAGTTCTGAACAAATGATGCTGGCAAACGTGCAATGATACCAACCATAATTAATAATGAGATACCGTTACCGATTCCTTTATCTGTAATCTTTTCACCCAACCACATTGCAAAGACACAACCTGTCACCAAGATAATTACCGAAGACACATAGAACATCGTTCCTGTACCCAATAAGAATGCTGAAGAAGGAATACCTAAAGCCGGTAAACTTGCCAAGTATCCTGGTGCTTGCACCAAACAAATAGCAATAGTCAACCAACGTGTGATTTGGGTAATTTTCTTTTGACCGCTAGCACCATCTTTCTGTAATTTTTGAAGGTATGGAATTGCGATCCCCATTAACTGAACCACAATCGACGCCGAAATGTATGGCATGATCCCCAAAGCAAATACCGAAGCATTTGCAAAAGCGCCACCAGTAAATGCATTAAGAAGTCCTAAAATACCTTGATCTGTATTATCAGCCAAAGCACCTAGTTGACTTGCGTCAATACCTGGTAAAACTACCTGAGCACCAAAACGGTAAACTAAAAGAAGACCAAGCGTAAGCATGATTCTATCTTTTAGTTCTGTTATTTTCCAAACATTTTTTAAAGTCTCTATAAATTTCATCCTCTAAATGGTCTTATAAAGTTACAGCTTCGCCTCCTGCAGCTTCAATAGCAGCTTTTGCTGAAGCGGTAAATTTATGAGCAGTTACTTTTAATTTTGATTTCAATTCTCCTCGACCCATGATTTTAACAAGATCATTCTTGCCAACAATACCTAGTTCAAGTAGATTCATCAAATCAACTGTATCTGTGATGATTTTATCATCCACCAATGCTTGTAATTTATCCAAGTTGACACCTTGATATTCTACACGATTGATATTTGTAAATCCAAACTTAGGCACACGTCTTTGAAGTGGCATTTGCCCACCTTCAAATCCAACTTTCTTAGAATAACCTGAACGCGATTTCTGACCTTTGTGACCCTTTGTTGCAGTACCACCTTTACCAGAACCTTGTCCTCTACCTATTCTTTTGCCTTGATTTTTAACTGACCCTTCAGCCGGTTTTAAATTACTTAAATCCATTATTCTGCTGTATTATTTTGTTTCCTCTACAGAAACTAAATGTTGAACTTTATTAATCATTCCAAGGATACTTGGCGTGTCGTCATGCTCAACAACCTGGTTCATTTTATGCAAGCCTAAAGATTCTAATATTCTCTTTTGTCTTAATGTACGGTTGATTGCACTTTTTACTTTTTTTACTTTAATCTTTGCCATTATTCTATTGATTAACCGTTAAATACTTTATCAAGTGAAATCCCTCTATCTCTAGCAACAGTTCCAGCATCTCTTAAGTTTAACAAAGCATCAAAAGTTGCTTTTACAACATTATGAGCGTTTGAAGAACCTTGAGATTTTGATAATACATCATGTACACCAACAGCCTCTAAAACCGTTCTTACAGCACCACCTGCAATAACTCCAGTACCTTCACAAGCTGGAATGATATTTACTCGAGCACCACCAAACTTACCTTTTTGTTCGTGTGGTAATGTCTTTTTAAGGATAGGAATTCTAACTAAGTTTTTCTTAGCGTCTTCAATGGCTTTAGCGATCGCTGTGGCCACATCTTTAGATTTCCCTAAACCATGTCCTACAACTCCTGCCTCGTCTCCAACTACAACAATAGCTGAAAAACCGAATGCTCTACCACCTTTAGTAACTTTAGTAACTCTATTCACACCGATAAGGTGATCTTTAAGGTCCAAACCACTTGGTTTTACTAGCTCTATGTTTTTATATTTTTGATACATAACGTCTTAAAATTTTAGTCCTGCTTCTCTAGCACCTTCTGCTAATGATTTTACTCTTCCGTGATATTGATATCCACCTCTATCAAAAGCAATAGTTTCAACACCAGCTTTCAATGCTTTTTCACCCAATGATTTCCCAACTAAAGTGGCAATATCAGATTTGGTTCCTTTAGCAGAACTAATGTCTTTATCTCTTGAAGATGCAGCACTAATAGTATTACCAGTTACATCGTCTATTATTTGAGCATAAATTTCTTTATTGCTTCTAAATACAGCCAAACGAGGTCTTGCTTCTGTTCCAGAAACAACCTTACGAATTCTGTTTTTAATTCTTAATCTTCTTTGATTTTTTGTCAATGCCATAACTAAACGATTATGCTGATTTACCTGCTTTTCTTCTTAATACTTCTCCTACAAACTTAATCCCTTTACCTTTGTAAGGCTCTGGTTTTCTATAACCACGGATTTTGGCTGCAACTTGTCCAACCAATTGTTTGTCATATGAAGTTAACTTTACGATTGGATTTTTTCCTTTCTCAGAAATGGTTTCCACTGTAACTTCTGGAGCAACCTCCAAAACGATATTGTGAGAAAACCCTAAAGCCAAATCTAATCTTTGTCCTTGGTTTGACGCTCTATAACCTACACCAACCAATTCTAATTGTTTGGTCCAGCCTTGAGAAACGCCTTCTACCATATTTTTCACCAATGATCTGTAAAGACCATGGTTTGTTCTTGCTTCTTTACTATCAGAAGGGCGTGCCACTGACACTTGACCATCTGCAACAGTAATTTCAACGTTTGAAAACTCTTGACTTAGTTCTCCTAACTTACCTTTTACAGTAACTACGTTGTCTTTGACGTCTACTGTAACCCCTTCAGGGATTGCTACTGGATTATTTCCTATTCTTGACATATCTCTCCTTTTTTAGTAAACGTAGCACAATAATTCTCCACCAACCTTTTTCGCTTGCGCTTGCTTACCTGTCATAACTCCGTAAGAAGTAGAAACAATAGCGATTCCAAGTCCGTTAAGGATCCTTGGCATTTCGTTAGAGCCTGCGTATTTACGTAAACCTGGTTTACTTATTCTTTGGATTTTTCTTATAACCGGTTCTTTGGTTTCCTTGTTGTACTTAAGCGCTATTTTGATAGTGCCCTGTACTGTAGAATCATCAAATTTGTAACTTAAAATATATCCTTGGTCGAATAATATTTTAGTAATTTCTTTTTTTAGATTAGATGCAGGAATCTCAACAACTCTATGGTTGGCTTTCACTGCATTTCTAACTCTCGTTAGGTAATCTGCGATTGGATCTGTATTCATTTATATTAAATTGCGGACGTGGTTTTTGGGTTTCCCCCAAACCTATGTCCAGTTATACTCTTTGTTGAGATGCGACGTAGCGCATCTACTACCAGGATGCTTTTCTAACTCCTGGGATCAAGCCTTGGTTTGCCATTTCACGTAGCATCACACGAGAGATTCCAAAAGTACGGATATATCCTCTTGGTCTTCCGGTTAATTTACAACGGTTGTGCAAACGTACAGGTGAAGCGTTTCTTGGTAGTTTTTGTAGCGCTTCGTAATCTCCAGCTTTTTTCAAAGCCTTACGTTTCTCAGCGTACTTATCTACTACTCTTTGTCTTTTCACCTCACGGGCTTTCATTGATTCTTTAGCCATATCTTAATTCTTTTGAAAAGGTAAACCTAATTCTGTTAATAGCGATTTTGCTTCTTTATCTGTAGGAGCCGAAGTCACAAAGGTAATATCCATTCCTGAAATATTGTTGATTTTATCAATATCTATTTCTGGAAAGATAATTTGCTCAGTAACACCTAAGTTATAGTTACCTCTTCCGTCAAAGCCAGTAGCTTTAATACCGTTAAAGTCTCTAACTCGTGGGAGTGCTGCTGTTACCAGACGGTCTAAAAACTCATACATTTGCTCACCGCGCAATGTAACTCTAGCTCCAACTGGCATACCTTTACGTAATTTAAACGATGCGATATCTTTTTTAGATAATGTAGGAACCGCTTTTTGACCAGAAATTTTAGTCAATTCGTCCACTGCATGGTCTACTAATTTTTTATCGGCAACGGCTGCACCTACTCCTTTAGATATTACTATCTTTTGAAGTTTAGGAACTTGCATTACGTTTTTATATCCGAATTCTTCTGTAAGAGCAGAAACTACTTTGTCCTTGTACTCTTGTTTTAATCTTGGAATATAAGCCATAACTAAATTACTTCATTTGATTTTTTAGAAAATCTCACTTTTTTATCGCCTTCCATTCTATATCCAACTCTTGTAGTTTCACCTTTTTTGTTCAAAAGTGAAAGGTTAGAAATATGAATAGGCGCTTCTTTTTCTACAATGCCACCTTGAGGACTTTGTGCACTTGGTTTCGTATGTTTCTTAACCATGTTCACGCCTTCAACGATCACTTTGTTCTTATCTTTTAAGATCTTTACAACTTTACCTTCGGTACCTTTATGGTCTCCAGCAATTACTTGTACGGTATCTCCTGATTTTATTTTAAACTTTGTCATCTTATTAGTCATTAAAGCACTTCAGGTGCCAATGATACAATTTTCATGAATTGCTTGTCACGAAGTTCTCTTGCTACAGGTCCAAAAACACGTGTGCCTCTCATTTCTCCTTGCGGATTTAAAAGTACACAAGCATTATCATCAAATCTGATATAAGATCCGTCAGGACGTCTTACTTCCTTTTTGGTACGAATAACAACAGCCGTTGAAACAGCTCCTTTTTTAATGTTACCGTTAGGCGTTGCATCTTTAACAGAAACAACAATCTTGTCACCTAAAGAAGCATATCTTCTTTTAGTTCCACCTAAAACACGGATAGTCAAAACTTCCTTTGCTCCAGTGTTATCAGCTACTTTTAATCTTGATTCTTGTTGTAACATAATTATTTCGCTCTTTCAATTATTTCTACTAATCTCCAACTTTTCGATTTAGATAAAGGTCTTGTTTCCATGATCTTTACTGTATCTCCAATGTTGCAGTCATTTGTCTCATCGTGCGCAACGTATTTTTTCGTTTTCAACACGAATTTTCCGTACATAGGGTGTTTTACTTTTTTAACTTCGGCAACAACGATGGATTTCATCATTTTGTTACTAGTTACCACTCCTATACGTTCTTTTCTTAAGTTTCTTTTTTCCATCTTTCCGCGGGAATACAAATTATTGTACTTCTCTTTTAGTTAATTCGGTTGCAATTCTTGCCACTGAACGTCTTACGTTGCGCAATTGAATTGGATTTTCTAAAGGAGAAATAGCGTGCGCCATATTCAGGTCAGCATAACTCTTTTTAGTTTCACCTAACTTTTCTTGTAATTCAGCTGTAGAAAGCTGTTTAATTTCTGATTGCTTCATAATATCAATATATTAAGCTCCGTAATCTCTAGCGATTAAGAATTTGGTTTTTACAGGTAATTTTTGAGCTGCCAAACGTAACGCTTCTTTTGCAACGTCCAATGGCACACCACCAACTTCAAACATCACTCTACCTGGCTTAACTATAGCTACCCAATACTCTACAGCACCTTTACCTTTACCCATACGTACTTCAAGAGGTTTCTTGGTGATAGGCTTGTCTGGAAATATTTTGATCCAAAGTTGCCCTTCTCTTTTCATAAAACGTGTAGCTGCAATACGAGCTGCCTCTATTTGACGAGATGTTAAAAACATTCCCGTTTCGTGTACCGATTTTATACCGAACGTTCCATTTGAAAGTTCATGTCCTCTTCCGGCGTTTCCTTTCATGCGGCCTTTATGCTGCTTACGGAATTTTGTCTTTCTAGGTTGTAACATTTTTCTTTTACTTTAAAAATTACTTTCTACGACGGGACTTATTAGCGTTCCCACCTCGTCTTGGTGCTTCAGTTCCTCCTTTGCCACCTTGTTTTTTGGATAAACCAACTAACGGAGAAAGTTCTCTTTTACCATATACTTCACCTTTCATGATCCAAACTTTAACACCCAATCTACCGTAAGTAGTATGTGCCTCAACTAAAGCATAGTCAATATCGGCTCTAAACGTTGATAATGGAATTCTTCCTTCTTTATAGTGCTCAGAACGTGCCATCTCAGCACCGTTCAAACGGCCACTAATTTGAATCTTGATTCCTTCAGCATTCATTCGCATTGTTGCAGCAATTGCCATTTTGATGGCACGTCTGTAAGAAATACGATTCTCGATTTGACGAGCAACGCTAGATGCAACTAAAAACGCATCCAATTCTGGTCTCTTGATCTCAAAGATGTTCAATTGAACTTCCTTATCTGTAATTTTCTTAAGCTCTTCCTTTAACTTGTCTACCTCTTGGCCACCTTTCCCGATAATGATACCAGGTCTTGCAGTAGTGATAGTAACGGTTACAAGTTTAAGCGTACGCTCAATAATTACTCTCGACACACTTGCTTTGGATAAACGAGCGTGAACATATTTTCTAATCTTATCGTCTTCAGCAAGTTTATCTCCATAATCATTGCCACCATACCAGTTAGATTCCCATCCTCTGATAATTCCTAAACGATTTCCGATTGGATTTGTCTTTTGTCCCATATCTCTATTTAAGCTTGTGTGTTATTGTTTGCTCCTATTACCACGGTTACGTGGTTGGAACGTTTTCTAATTCTGTGTGCACGACCTTGAGGTGCTGGACGCAATCTTTTCAACATTGCTCCTCCATCAACTCTGATCTCTTTTACGAATAAGTCAGCATCTTCAATGCTTGCATCTTCGTTTTTTGCTTGCCAGTTGGCAATTGCTGAAAGCACCAACTTCTCTAAACGACGAGATGCTTCTTTAGGACTAAATCTTAAGATATTAAGAGCCATTTCAGCTTTTTGTCCTCTAACCAAATCCGCAACTAAGCGCATTTTTCTTGGCGATGTAGGACAGTTATTAAGCTTTGCAAAAGCGATGTGCTTTCTTTCTTCCTTAATAGCGTCTGCCATTTGTTTTTTACGACTTCCCATAGCTCTACTTATTTTTTACCTTTATTTTTAGCACCCGCGTGACCTCTAAAAGATCGTGTTGGTGAAAACTCTCCTAATTTGTGACCTACCATGTTCTCAGTTACATAAACTGGTACAAATTGACGACCATTGTGAACAGCGATTGTTTGTCCAACAAAATCCGGAGAAATCATAGAGGCTCTAGACCACGTTTTGATTACCGTCTTTTTGTTTGAAGTAACATTCTCTTCAACTTTCTTACTCAATTTATAATGGATGTAAGGTCCTTTTTTTAATGAACGTGCCATATTATCTCAGTTATTTCTTTCTACGTTCTACAATATACTTGTTGCTCGCTTTGGTTTTGCTACGTGTTCTAAACCCTTTAGCTGGAATACCGTTTCTTGATCTTGGATGACCACCTGAAGCTTTACCTTCACCACCACCCATTGGGTGATCGACAGGGTTCATAACCACCGGTCTTACTCTTGGACGTCTTCCCAACCATCTTGATCTACCTGCTTTACCAGATACGATCAATTGATGATCATGGTTAGACACAGCACCAATAGTTGCCATACATTCCACAAGGATCAAACGAGTTTCTCCAGAAGGTAATTTTATCGAAGCAAATTTCCCATCTCTCGCCATTAATTGAGCAAATGCACCAGCACTTCTTGCCATGATTGCTCCTTGTCCAGGACGCAATTCGATACATGAAATGATAGTACCAAGCGGAACATACTTTAAAAGCATTGCGTTTCCAATTTCTGGAGCAATACCTTCAGCGCCAGAAACGACGTTCTGTCCAACTTGTAGTCCTGCTTGAGCAATGATATAACGCTTTTCACCATCTTGATAATTCAAAAGAGCAATAAATGCAGTTCTATTTGGATCGTACTCGATAGACGCAACTTCTGCTGGAACTCCAGTTTTGTTACGTTTGAAATCGATAATACGATACCTTCTTTTATGACCTCCACCAATTTGGCGCATGGTCATCTTTCCTCTGTTGTTTCTACCACCAGATCGCGTGTTCGGAGCGAGTAAACTCTTTTCCGGCTTATCAGTAGTAATGGCGTCAAATCCATTTACTACTCTAAATCGCTGCGCTGATGTGACTGGTTTTAATTTTCTTACTGACATTATTGTCTAATTACATGTTAGTGTATAAATCAATCGATTCACCTTCCGCCAGTTGTACAAGTGCCTTCTTAACAGCATTTGTTTTACCATGTTGAATACCTGTCTTTGTGTGACGGGTTCTTCTATCTGGACGGACATTAATAGTACGAACTTTTTCAACGGAAACGCCATAAGCAGCTTCCACCGCTTTTTTTATTTCAACCTTGTTCGCCTTCGTATTTACTTGGAAGCTATAGCAGTTGTTTAACTCACTATTCATAGTTGCTTTTTCAGTAATAATAGGTTTAATTAAGATGCTCATGTTTCCTTATTTACTTAAATTCGATTCAATTCCTTCTAAAGCACTTTCTAAAAGGACTAATTTGTTTGCATTTAAAATCTTGTAAGTGCTTAATTCTGAGTTCATTATAACGTCAGAGCCCTTTAAATTACGTGAGGACAAATATACATTATTATTTGAAGCACCCAACACAAACAAGGATTTTTTATTCTCAACACCCAACGCTTTCAATACGTTAGTGAAGTTTTTCGTGTTTGGAACATCAAAATTAAAATCTTCCATTACTACGATTGAACCATCATTAGCTTTCATTGATAAGGCTGATCGACGTGCAAGACGTTTTAAACCTTTGTTCAATTTGAAGCTATAGTTTCTTGGTCTTGGACCAAACATACGTCCACCTCCTCTAAATACACCAGACTTGATAGATCCTGCACGTGCAGTACCAGTACCTTTTTGCTTTTTAATCTTACGTGTACTTCCAGAGATTTCAGCTCTTTCTTTAGCCTTATGCGTTCCTTGACGTTGGTTAGCAAGATATTGCTTAACATCTAAGTAAACTGCATGGTTATTAGGCTCGATAGCAAACACCTCTGCAGAAAGTTCAACCTCTCTACCTGTGCTTTTTCCGTTTATATCTACAACTGCTACTTTCATTATTTCTGAATAATTACATAAGAGTTATTATGACCAGGAACACATCCTTTAACCACCAACAAGTTCTTTTCAGGAACTACTTTGTAAACTCTTAAATTTTCAACATTCACTCTTTCGCCGCCCATACGACCTCCCATCTTGATACCTTTGAATATTCTACCAGGATAAGAAGCTGCTCCAACAGAACCCGGTGATCTCAACATACTTTGTTGACCGTGTGTTCTTTCTGAACCAGCGAATCCATGACGTTTTACAACCCCTTGGAATCCTTTCCCTTTAGATGTACCTGTAATGTCCACATATTCACCTTCGATGAAATGATCAACAGTGATGGCATCACCTAATTTGTAACCTTCTTCAAATCCTTGGAACTCGACGACTTTTCTTTTAACAGAAGTACCAGCTTTCTTAGCATGACCTGCTTCAGCTTTGGTGGAACTTTTCTCTGTCTTGTCATCGAAACCAAGTTGAAGAGCACTATACCCGTCAACCTCTTCGGTTCTGACTTGGGTAACGATATTTGGTCCAACTTCGATTACTGTACATGGAATGTTTTTTCCATTTTCGTCAAAGATGCTGGTCATACCGATTTTCTTTCCAATTAACCCAGACATAATAATTATTTGTTATGTTATGGACAACTCGCGATTTGTCCTTGCTTTTTTGTTTAAATGGACAAGTCGCGACTTGTCCCTACGTATTTAAAAATATTCAGGGCCGAAAATACTTCAGCCCTGAATGTATTTTTTACCGTTTTTCCCTCGCACGCAGCTTAGGACATGTTGAGACGCGATGCTTCGCGTCTGTATCGTACAGACGCAATGCATTGCGTCTCTAACTATACTTTAATCTCTACTTCTACACCACTTGGTAACTCCAATTTCATCAAAGCATCAATTGTTTTTGATGAAGAGCTATAGATATCCAAAAGTCTTTTGTAAGAACTTAATTGGAATTGCTCTCTAGCTTTCTTGTTAACGTGTGGAGAACGTAATACAGTGAAAATTTTCTTATGCGTTGGTAATGGAATTGGTCCAGTTACTACAGCTCCAGTGCTTTTTACTGTTTTTACAATCTTGTCAGCAGATTTGTCTACTAAACTGTGATCGTAAGATTTTAGTTTTATTCTAATTTTTTGACTCATTTTCGTAAGATTTAAGCTTCGATGCCTTTAGCTGCTTTAATCACTTCTTCAGATATGTTTGAAGGAGTTTCAGCATAATGTGAAAATTCCATTGTTGATGTTGCACGACCTGATGATAATGTTCTTAATGTTGTAACATATCCAAACATTTCTGATAATGGTACAGTTGCTTTCACAGTTTTTGCTCCAGCTCTATCACCCATATCACTCATCTGACCTCTTCTTCTGTTTAAGTCACCTACAATATCACCCATGTTTTCTTCTGGTGTGATAACTTCAATCTTCATGATAGGCTCCATGATAACCGCTTTCGCAGCTTTAGCAGCATTTCTAAATCCGATTTTTGCAGCCAACTCAAATGATAGTTGATCAGAATCCACGTCGTGGTACGATCCATCAGTTAAAGTCACTTTCATGGAGTCTACTTCGTAGCCTGCCAAAGGACCATTAACCATGGCCAATTTAAATCCTTTTTCAATTGAAGGGATAAATTCTTTAGGAACGTTACCACCTTTAATTGCAGAAATAAATTCTAAACCAGTTTTACCTTCATCTGCTGGCTCCAGTGTAAACTGAATATCAGCAAATTTACCACGTCCACCAGATTGTTTCTTGTAGACTTCTCTGTGTTGTGCGGCTCTTGTGATTGCTTCTTTGTACTCCACTTGTGGCGCACCTTGATTTACTTCAACTTTGAACTCACGACGCAAACGGTCGACAATAATATCCAAGTGAAGCTCACCCATTCCAGAAATAATAGTCTGTCCTGAAGCTTCATCTGTACGTGCTGTAAAGGTTGGATCTTCCTCTGCCAATTTAGACAAAGCCATTCCTAATTTATCAACATCTGCTTTAGTTTTAGGTTCAACCGCGATACCAATTACTGGATCTGGGAAGTCCATAGATTCTAAAACGATAGGATGTTTTTCATCAGACATAGTATCACCAGTCTTGATATCTTTAAATCCTACTGCTGCTCCAATATCTCCTGCTTCGATATAATCTAATGCATTTTGTTTGTTAGAGTGCATTTGGTAGATACGTGAGATACGTTCTTTTTTGCCTGAACGGTTGTTCAAGATATAAGAACCTGCATCTAAACGTCCAGAATACACACGGAAGAATGCTAAACGTCCTACGAAAGGATCGGTAGCAATCTTAAATGCTAAAGCAGCAAAAGGCTCCTTAACATCTGGTCTACGTCTTTCTTCTGCACCTGTATCAGGGTTTGTTCCGATGACACTTTCTCTATCCATTGGAGAAGGTAAGTAACGACAAACAGCATCCAATAAGAATTGAACTCCTTTGTTTTTGAATGATGAACCACATACCATTGGTATGATAGCCATATCCATAACAGCAGCTCTTAATGCAGCGTGTACTTCTTCTTCTGTAATAGAGTCTTCATCTTCCATGAATTTCTCTAATAAGTTTTCGTCGTAACCTGCAACTTCTTCTATTAATAAAGCTCTGTATTCACGAACTTCTTCCTTCATTTCTTCAGGAATAGCAACTACGTCATACGTAGCGCCAAAGTTTTCATCGTGCCATACTACGGCTCTATTTCTTACTAAATCCACAACACCTTTAAAGTCACCTTCATCACCAATTGGCAATACGATTGGCACGGCGTTAGAACCTAACATTTCTTTTACTTGTTTGTTAACTTCTAAAAAGTTAGCACCTTGACGGTCCATTTTATTAACGAAACCAATTCTTGGCACTTTATAGTTATCAGCTAATCTCCAGTTAGTTTCAGATTGTGGCTCAACACCATCCACTGCACTAAACAAGAACACCAACCCATCAAGTACACGTAACGAACGGTTTACCTCTACGGTAAAGTCAACGTGACCTGGAGTGTCAATAATATTAAAGTGATAACTTTGAGCGTCTTCTGTAGGCTCTCCATTTTCTTTAGGAAAAACCCAGTCACAAGTCGTTGCAGCAGAAGTAATGGTAATACCTCTTTCTGCTTCTTGCTCCATCCAGTCCATTGTTGATGACCCTTCGTGAGTTTCACCTAACTTATGGTTTACACCGGTATAAAATAAGATACGTTCTGTAGTTGTTGTTTTTCCAGCATCAATGTGAGCTGCAATTCCTATATTTCTTGTAAGTTTTAAATCTCTTGCCATGGTATATTAGAATCTAAAGTGCGAGAATGCTTTGTTAGCTTCTGCCATTTTATGAGTATCCATACGCTTTTTAACAGCAGCACCTTCTTCTTTAGCCGCAGCTAAGATTTCAGCAGCTAGTTTAGCGGGCATAGATTTCTCATTTCTTTTTCTTGAGTAAGTGATCAACCATTTCATGGCTGTAGATACTTTACGATCTGGACGAATTTGCATTGGGATTTGGAATGTTGCACCTCCAACACGACGGCTACGTACTTCTACGTGAGGCATTACGTTAGATAAAGCATCTTTCCATGTGTCCAAAGCTGATTTCTCTTCGTCAGTTTTCTTTGATTCTACAATGTCAATCGCATCATAGAATACTTTAAAAGCTACGGACTTCTTTCCATCCCACATCATCATGTTCACGAAACGAGTTACTAACTGGTCGTTGAAACGTGGATCTGGTAAAAGCGGTCTCTTTTTTGCTGCTCTTTTTCTCATGTCTTCTTTTTGAGTTTTTTTGTTAATTGCTAATTGTTAATCGTCAAGGTGCTTTGCACTCCTAACTCCTAACTCCTAACTCCTAACTTGTTTTTACTTCTTAGGGCGTTTTGTTCCGTATTTAGATCTACGTTGCGTTCTACCTGTAACACCTGCTGTGTCTAAGGCACCACGGACAATGTGATATCTAACTCCTGGCAAATCTTTTACCCTTCCACCTCTAACCAATACTATCGAGTGCTCTTGTAGGTTGTGACCCTCGCCGCCGATGTATGCGTTAACCTCGTTACCGTTTGTTAAACGAACCCTTGCTACCTTACGCATTGCTGAGTTAGGTTTTTTAGGTGTCGTCGTATAAACACGAGTACACACACCACGTCTTTGTGGACACGAATCTAAAGCAGCCGATTTACTCTTCTTGGTTATTTTGGCTCTTCCTTTTCGTACTAATTGTGAAATTGTTGGCATATATTTCTATATAAAATTGTTTTACTCCTCGCTTTTGAGGGGTGCAAAGATAGAAATAAATTCTTTTTTTTCAAATGTAAAGTGATTAATTTTCAAATCTTTGCTCAAATATTTAACATTGTACAAATTTTTAGATAAATATTTCGGTTAGCTTTGAAGATGTTTAAGTTTCAGATGGCTTTAAAAATATGGGGATTCTTTTTGCTCTTCGGATGCTTATCCGCCTCGGGTATATTTGCCCAATCGCTGCACCTGAAAGCCTTAGGCAGCTCTGCCAACGACACAAAAATTCTTAACACCTTAGATTACCAACACACATTTAACGACTTTAATTCACTTGAATTGGAAACCAAATCCATAGCAGAAATCCTATCCAATTTAGGATATTTGGAAAGCGATTTTTTATCTCTTAATCAAGTAAATGATTCGTCATTTGTGGCAAATTATCGTTTAGGCGAGCAATATACCAAGGCGATAATTCATTATGACTCTGGTTTTAATAGAAATATGTTGAAATTGGTGGCTAATAAGATCACTGACAATTATTTCGAAATTGAAGTTCATAAACTCGAAGTATCTCTTGAAACTTTAAATACCGAAATTTCAAATTCAGGAGATCCATTTGCAACCCTGCAACTTACCAATATCCAAAAAAAGAATGGCATTTTGTACGCCGATTTAAAAGTTGCTCATAAACGGCAAAGAACTATCGACACCATTATTATTAAAGGCTATGAGAAATTTCCAAAATCGTTTGTAAAACGATATCTCAAAATCAAAAGCAAACAGCCTTTCAATTTAAAAACAATCAAAGAAAAAACTGAGGCTTTGGAGAATTTACAATTCGCCTCTCAAATAAAAGATCCAGAAGTCCTATTCACCAAAGATTCCACCCTACTCTACCTTTATCTAGAAAAACAAAAAAGCAACACCTTTGATGGCTTTTTGGGTTTTGGCACGAGCACCGAAACCAGCAAAATAGAATTTGACGGCTACCTCAATCTCAACCTCATCAACAATCTCAATTATGGCGAATCGTTCAGACTGCTCTATAAAAGCGATGAGAGCGAACAAAAAACCTTCGATGTAAAAACGAGACTGCCCTATTTGTTCGGCTCCCCCATTGGCATGCAATTGGGTCTTAATATTTTCAAAAAGGACTCTTCGTTTGTGACCACCTCCCAATTTGCCATGGTGGATTATCAAATTAATCCAAAAAACAGTGTGGCTTTGGGAATTAACGCAAAGGCATCTACCAATTTGCTGGACAAACCTATCTTCACAATTACTGATTTTAAATCTACATTTTTCACCTTAGGTTATAATCACACACAGCAGCAACGCTATGACCAATTGTTTCCCATTAATTTTATGTTTGACATTTCCGCAGGAAAGGGAAAAAGAACTATTAAGAAGGCTGATCAATCACAGACCAAGTTTGAATTGAACACGTTTAAAATTTTCAACCTCAATCTCAGGAACAGTATTTATGGCCATTTGAATGCCGCCATTTTAAATTCGGACAATTTTGTTGAAAACGAGTTATTTCGATTTGGAGGGATCAATTCCATTAGGGGTTTTGAAGAAAACAGCTTGATAGCAAATCTGTATGGTGTGTTCAATACAGAATACCGCTATAAATTGACCAACAGCCTTTATGTCAATTCCATTATTGACTTTGCTTATTATGAAAATCAAATTCTTGAGACAAAAAGCAAGTTGTTCGGATTTGGTTTTGGTTTTGGAATCCTCACTCAAACTGGACTCTTAAAATTGAATTACAGCAATGGCAGCACAGAAAACCAAGCTATTAAGTTATCGAATTCCAAAATTCATATCAATCTGTCTGCAATATTTTAATTGCATTGGCCTATAATTAGATCTCCATAACACATCTCATATTGTTTTGAATTACAGAACCTGCACTTCTGAACACTTGGAATTCCTCTACAAATCACAATTAAGGCTCAAAACACTCAGAATCAAACTTCTCACTCTCATTAAAAACCAATTATCGCTATGTTTTTGATGCTTTTTCAAAATAACCCCATTGAAAAAACCATCCTAAACGCCTGTGAATCAGGGGCTTTATGAATTATATTAAAATTACAAGAAAATAAAATTGCTTTTTTAACTTTTTATTAGGACTTTTATGACAGGCTAATTCAAATTAATTTAATTATGAAAACACTTTTACGTGTAATTCTAACGCTATTTCTAGTGTTAGTCGCTCATACATCGTATGCGCAAGACAAAACAATTTCTGGGACCATATCGGATGGTTCTGGTTTACCTCTTCCGGGAGTTAATATAATTGTAAAGGGAACCTCAACAGGAACCCAATCCGATTTTGATGGTAAATATTCCATTGAAGCTAAAATAGGTGATATTCTCTCCTTCACTTATGTAGGGCTTAAACCTCAAGAAATCACAGTAGGATCATCAAACTTGATCAACGTGACAATGAAGGAAGACGCTGCAATGCTTGATGAGGTTATAATTACCGCACTTGGAGTGAGTCGTGAGAAAAAATCTCTTGGTTATTCCGTTCAGGATTTAGGTGGCGAGGAAATAAACAAAACAAAACCAACCAATGCGCTCAGCTCACTATCTGGGAAAGTTGCTGGCGTTTCTGTTTCCACTCCAACTGGAGGTTTGGGTGGTTCCACACGAATCTTACTTCGGGGCGCAAGCTCTGTGACAGGTGAAAACAGACCGCTTATTGTTGTTGACGGTATTCCTTTGGACAATAGTAATTACAACTCCACCGATGCACAAAACGGTCGTGGAGGTCGCGATTACGGTGATGCCTCTTTTGACATCAACCCTAGCGACGTTGAGAATGTAAGCGTTCTTAAAGGTGGAGCTGCCGCTGCACTTTATGGCTCTAGAGGCTCAAACGGAGTTATTCTTATTACCACCAAATCAGGTAAAAAAGGTAAATCTGAAGTTACTGTAAATTCAGGGATGACTTTTGATCATGTTAGTATATTGCCTAAAGTCCAAAAATTATATGGAGGTGGCGCTGGTAATCCAGATACATTCGAACAATCTGTTTTTGATACCGCTATCATCAACGGTGTTGAATATAACATTGTAGATTATGGCACAGATGAATCATGGGGGCCTATTTACGACCCTAACAAACTTGTATTGCACTGGGACAATTTAGATCCTTCATATCCAGAAGACTATTTAAAGCCTCGTCCATGGATCTATCCTAAGAATGATAAAAATGATTTCTTTAATACTGGAGTCACGTTAAATACAGGAGTTGCTTTTACACAAGGTAGTGAGAATTCGAATTTGAGATTTTCTCTAAACAATTCGCAACAAGAAGGTATCGTACCAAATACAAAACTAGACAGAACTTCAGTGAACATGAATGGAATGTCACAACTTACAGATAAGTTAAAAGTAAATGGTACCGTTAATTTGACAATCACAGACGGTTTTAATAGACCGGCCACAGGATATACTGGCGAGGGTGTTATTCAACAATTGTATCAATTTGGTCAAACCCAATTGGATTATGAACGTTTGAAAAAATATTTGAGACCTGATGGGACTCAAAGATCCTGGAATATTGTTGGCGTGGATAATCGTGAGCCATTGTATTCGGACAATCCGTATTGGACGCTTAATGAGAATATCTCAACAGATAAGAGAACACGGTGGTACGGTAATTTCGGCACACAATATAATTTCACCGATAATCTTTATGCCGTAGCCAATTTATATATTGATACCTATAGTTTGCGTATTACTAATAGAAGAGCAATTGGCTCAGTAGATCAATCTTTCTATTCAAATGCAGATAGAACCTTTCAAGAAATAAACTACGAAGGTAGATTACATTTTGACGACAACTTTTTAAATAATAAATTGACCTTTAATGCTTTTGTCGGTCTCAATAGAAGAGATAATCAAACGCACAGAGTTAGTGCAGAAACACAAGGTGGTTTGGCAACTCCAGGAATTTACTCGCTGAACAATTCGAGCGATCCTTTACTGGTTACTCAGTTTGACTCCAACAAAAGAATAAACAGTGTTTTTGGTTCTGCCTCATTTGGATATGATGGACTACTATATATTTCCGGGACTTTTAGAAATGACTGGTCTTCAACTTTACCTGCAGGAAATAACTCCTATTTTTATCCTTCGATTAATGGAAGTTTTGTATTCAGCCAACTTATTGATGCCAGCTGGTTGAGCTTCGGAAAACTTCGCGGTGGTTATGCTCGTGTTGGTAGTGATACTGATCCTTATCAATTAAAAAACACCTTTACATCCCGCCCTCCGTTTGGACCGAATGGCTCACTCATTCAGTATGAAAATGACGAGGTTAAACGAAATCCAAACTTAACGCCTGAGTTCACTAACACTAGTGAGATTGGACTTGAAATGGCATTCTTTAACAGACGATTAGGATTTGATTTTACTTATTATGACCAAATAACTTCAGAACTAATTACCTCTGTTCAATTAGACCCAGCGACAGGCTTTAACTCCGTTTTTACGAACGGTGGAAAACTTTCAAACAAAGGTATTGAGGCTTTAGTAAACATTACGCCAATTACCAATGATAACTTTAGCTGGGACTTTACCTTTAATTTTGCGAAAAACAAAAATAAATTATTAGAGCTTATACCAGGAGTGAATTCTTTGAGATTGGCAACGTATCCGTTTAATGGTGTTACATTAAATGCTGTTGTTGGTGAAGCTTATGGACAAATTAGAGGTACTAACTACGTTTTCGATTCCCAAGGAAATAAAGTCGTGGGTGCAAACGGAAGTTATCTCGAAACCAGGAATGTTGAAAATCTTGGTTCCGTACTACCTGACTATAATATGGGCTTTAGAAACTCATTTACCTACAAAGGAATCAATTTGGGTGTGTTGGTAGATGTCCAAAAAGGTGGTGTCTATCGTTCTTTAACTAATCTTTGGGGGCATTATTCAGGTATATTGGAAGAAACTGCAGCAAACAATATTCGGGTTGATGGCGTCGTAAACCAAGGTGTGACAGGTGATGTAACTTATAATGCCGACGGTACATATACAGTAACCAATACAGCTCCAAACACACAGGCAATTCCAGCTCAAGCTTGGGGCACAGATTTCTATTTCGGTAATGATGCACAAAATATCTTTGATGCGAGTTACGTAAAACTTCGTGAAGTTACTTTAAGCTACACTTTACCTAAAAAAGTCATGAATGACTTCGTCGCGGTTACCCTTTCTTTATTTGGAAGAAACTTGGCGACCTGGGGATTAGACAATAATAATTTTGATCCTGAATCTACAACTGGGGGCAGTGGTAACATACAAGGTTCAGAAGGTGGTGCATTGCCATCTACTCGCTCAATAGGATTTAACGTAGAATTAAAATTTTAAAAAATCATGAAAAGAATACTTATAATAACTCTATCCTTCGCAGCACTCATAATGACATCGTCATGTGATGATGGTCTGGAAGAATTAAATGTAAATCCTAATAATCCAGAATTTGTATTGACCAATACTATATTCAACTATGGGACTAAGCGGTACTCCGATATTACCCGAGATGAATTTAATATGGGAAGACTGGATTTAAACTGGATGGAATATTGGGGCCAAACGGCCTATGCAGATGAAGATCGATATTTATATCGTGAAACTTCAGCGACCAGCATATATCAAAATTCCTATTTTATTGCTACAGAATTTAAAACGATTATTGATTTAAATTTAGATCCTAAAACCGTACCGATCGTTGCCACAGTTGGAAACAATGAAAATCAAATCGCTGCTTCTCGAATTATGCTCGCGTGCATATTCAGTGACCTTACAAACTTTTTTGGGGATGTTCCTTATTACTCTTACGGCACGCAAGATCCTGATTTTCAAGCCCTACAGATTGATAATGTAAAATCGCCTGTATTTGCATCACAACAGAAAATTTATGCAGATATCCTAAAAGAATTAAGAGAATCCGCAGATATGATTAATGTAGACGAGCCTGTTTTCACTAGTGGTGATAACATTTTTAATGGTGATGCAGCTAAATGGAAAAAGTTTGCGAATAGCTTGATTCTAAGAATTGCAAATCGATTGAAAGCCGTCGAGGCTGGTGCGGCTAATACCGCGATTGCTGCCGCAATAGCATCTGGTGTTATGACTTCAAATGATGACAACGCAGTCCAATTATACGAATCATCGGATGCGAATGCCTCACCTTTTTGGAGAGCATTTATATCAAGAACAGATTTTGCTGTGGCAGCTCCATTTGTTGATCTATTAAAAGGCAAAACGGGTAAGTATGGTGCTGATCCACGTCTTTTTGAAATGGCAGCACCGAAAGCGGCTAGCATTAATAGCGTAAAGGCCGGTGATTATAATATCAGTGCTAACCCAGACGATTATCAAGGCATACCCTTTGCTTTCCCTGTTACTAACCTATTGCCACGAAGTACTTATTCCTATATGAGCAGTAAGGTGTTACGTCCAGACTTCGGGAGTGTATTGATGGAATATGCGGAAGTACAATTCCTGCTTTCGGAAATAAACAATTTCGATCAAACCTTCTACGAAAATGGCGTGCGCGCTTCTATGGAAAAATGGGGTGTCCCAACTGGAGCTATCGACGCTTTTGTCGCAAGGTTACCAGCGGCGAATTTGGAAAATGTCATTACCCAAAAGTATGTTGCTCTTTATATGCAAGCGCATGAAGCCTGGGCTGAATATAGAAGGACAGGATTCCCCAATACAGACATTCTACTTCTACCAGGTGAATCGTACACATTACCTGCCGACCAAGCAGCAGCGTCTAAACTTACTACCTATGAATTTAAAGCTGCTCCCAATTCATTAGACCTGCCTTTTAGAATTCGTTATCCTCAAACTTTACAAACGCTTAATGGTGAAAACCTTTCTAATGCAGTTTCTAAATTACCGAATGGAGATACCGTTTTAAGTAAGTTGTTCTGGGACATTAATTAGAATAAAATCATATTAATAAAAAACCCCTTCAGTTTAAAAAACTTTAGGGGTTTTTTCATACAATAAATTGATATTTGTATTGATTAAACTCCTACTTTTTTATCTTTCGTTTTTTACAAAGCTTGTCAAAATAAGAGCGTTTATTTTATACCTTTGTTGCCATGGAACACGAAACAACTATTTTTGGAATCAGAGCGGTCATAGAAGCCATTAAATCTGGTGAAAACATTGATAAAATCTTTTTACAAAAAGGATTACACGGCGAATTATTTACTGAACTGGAACAGCTCTTGCACAAAGAGCGATTAAACTCTTCTTATGTTCCTGTTGAAAAACTGAACCGACTGACCCAAAAGAACCACCAAGGCGTGGTCGCACAAATTGCACCCATCAGTTTTTACCCTTTGGAAGAGTTGGTAACAAACGTCCTAGAATCTGGTAAAACTCCTTTATTTTTACTTTTGGATCAGATCAGTGACGTGCGCAATTTTGGCGCCATTATCCGTACTGCCGAATGTACTGGTGTTTCAGGAATTATCATTCAGAAAAAAGGTGGCGCGCCCGTTAATGGAGATACCATTAAAACCAGTGCCGGTGCCATTTTCAAAATCCCAATTTGTAAGGTAGACCATATCAAAGACGCTGTTTTCTATATGCAGTCTTCTGGCGTTAAAGTGATTGCCGCAACTGAAAAAACAGATCAGAATCTTTACGATGTGAATTTCACTGAACCTTGCGCCATCATTATGGGATCGGAAGGGAAAGGGATTAATCCATCCATCTTAAAAATTGTGGATGACAAAGCCAAATTGCCAATTTTGGGTGAGATTGAATCGTTGAACGTTTCTGTGGCGTGTGGAGCGTTTTTGTATGAAGTGGTGAGACAGAGGATGTAGATTGCAGATTGTTGATTGACGATTTTTGATTTTTGATTTTTGAAGTGGGATAGCCAACTCATATTCAACAATCGACGAAGATCCGCATTGCTGCTATCCTTAAACTATAACACAGAGTTGCACTAAGGAAAATCAAAGCTGCACAAAGAGCTTAGACCTTAATTTTTGAAGTTAAGCGTATTCGGACGTAAAGATTGTTGATTGTTAAAGTTAAACTTATTAGTATTGACATAGGAAAAGCCTTAGTATTCGAAATAATTAAAGATGTTCGGTTGCAAGTTCCAAACGAATCACGTTGAGATTTCAAGATGCTTAATTAACTCTTTGGATTCTCCTTGAAAATATAATTTACTCTTGGAGTGATCGCACTTTCTTCAACTTGGCTACCGAGCATAGTCGAAGTATCGATTTCACCTTCAATTTCATCTTCGAGTTCAAGTTCAATTACATTTTCAGGTTCCAAATTCTCGATAAAGTTTCCCTTTTCGTCAAAATGCCTCAAAAAAGGATCGTCATCTTCATTATACGAGGGTTCTTGCCATACGTAACGTTCTGGTTTGGCAATGGATTTTCGGAATATTACTGCAAACAATAAACCTGTTATGAGTCCGCCTAAATGCCCTTCCCAAGACATGCCATCCTTAATGGGAAACACATACCAAATCATGCTTCCGTAGAGAAATATAATCATTAAGGATAATGCGACCAACCGAAAATGTTTGGCAAAAATTCCTTTAAAAAAGATAAAACTAATGAGGACATAAATAAGACCACTCGCACCAATATGGTTGGCAGGCCTTCCGATAAGCCACGTAATTAACCCAGAAAGCAGTACACCATAGAGCAAGACTTTCCATGCAATGGGCCTGTAAAAATAAAACAAAGCCATAGTCAGCACCACTATTGGAATACTATTGTGATAGATGTGTTCAATGTCTCCGTGAATGAGTGGACTTAAGATTACCCCTCTTAATCCTGTCAAGGTTTGAGGAACGATGCCCAACGTTTTTATGATGGGAAAAAACCGAACCTGTAACCAAAACACTACCCAAATAAGCATCAAAAAGAAGACGGGATAGGCCACGACGCTCGTTGAATATTTAAACTGTTGTTGATTGCTCATGGTTAAATTTAAAGGTTTCTTATCAAATTAGACTCCATTTGTTCGAAATATGAAAAATTGTCATCTATTATGCGAACATGAAGTTGAAATTGAAGTTGAAGTTGAAGTTGAAATTGAAGTAGAGCATGATATCTCATCTGGTTTAAATTCAATGGTCAAAATAAATCGAAATAAGAGTTTTTAAATGTTTTGAACCAAAACAAAACTTGGAAGAAGGATACCAAAAAAATCTTATGATACCGAACAACTAGACAATAAGGCCAATAACTTTTAAAGACTTTAATACCCATTGAATCTATTTCTGAAAATTATAACGTCGCTGCATGAGTGATGGAGCGGTTTGTTTGAAATCCTTTTTGTTTTTTTTCAAAACAAAAAGATTGAGCCGCGAGAGCACGACTTTTTTGTCCTTCACAAAAAAGGCATGCCCAAAGGAATTAAGACCGCTTCGCTTTGAAAACATCGTTTTGCAATAGTGTAACGCCTTATTAATTATTTCAAAGGAATTGACGTAAATTTGTATTATGAACGCACCATTGGCAGAACGATTACGACCAAAATACTTAAAGGATTATTTGAGTCAATCCCATTTGATTGGCGATAAAGGGGTTTTAACTCAACATATCAAACACGGTGTGATTCCGTCGATGATTTTTTGGGGGCCTCCAGGAACGGGAAAAACGACCTTGGCGAATATTATTGCCAACGAATCTAGCCGTCCATTTTACAAATTGAGTGCTATTAATTCTGGTGTTAAAGACATCCGGGAAGTGATCGACAAGGCGAAACACAGTGGCGGACTGTTTACGGCCAAAAATCCATTATTGTTTATTGATGAGATCCATAGATTTAGTAAATCGCAACAGGATTCGTTATTGGAAGCGGTTGAAAAAGGTTGGGTAACGCTGATTGGCGCCACTACTGAAAACCCAAGTTTTGAGGTTATTCCCGCGCTCCTCTCCCGATCTCAGGTATATGTGCTGAATTCTTTTGACAAAAAGGATTTGGAAGCTTTATTAAACCGAGCCCTTACTGAAGACGAAATTCTCTCAAAACGTGACATCCAACTCAAAGAAACGGAAGCATTATTGCGACTATCTGGTGGCGATGCCCGTAAGCTTTTGAATATTTTTGAGCTCATCATTACGTCATATGGCGAAGACGAAAAGATTGTCATTACTAATGCTAGTGTTCTCCAAAAAGTACAGAGCAATACGGTGCGCTATGATAAAACTGGGGAGCAACATTACGATATTATTTCGGCATTTATCAAGTCCATTCGTGGGAGCGATCCTAATGGAGCGGTCTATTGGCTGGCACGAATGATTGAAGGTGGCGAGGATGTCAAATTTATTGCCCGACGCATGCTTATTTTAGCCAGTGAAGATATTGGCAATGCGAATCCGACGGCTTTGGTAATGGCGAATACGACTTTTCAAGCTGTTTCGGTCATTGGGCATCCGGAATCACGAATTATATTGAGTCAATGTGCCACCTATTTGGCAACGTCTCCAAAAAGCAATGCGGCTTATGAAGCTATTGGAAAAGCGCAACAATTGGTTAAACAAACGGGCGACTTGTCGGTGCCTTTATCGGTCAGGAATGCACCAACCAAACTCATGAAAGAATTGGGTTATGGCGATAATTACCAATACGCGCATAGCTACGAGAACAACTTTGCGCCACAGGAATTTCTTCCTGACGAAATCAAAAACACGCAGCTTTACAGTCCTGGAAATAACGCCAGAGAAAATGCGCAACGTGAGTTTTTAAGACAGCGTTGGAAGGATAAGTATGGGTATTAGAGGGGAGGACTTAGAGTGTAGATTTTAGAGGGTAGATTTTAGAGGGTAGAAAATAGAATATAGAAAATAGACATAAAAAGATCGTTTTAATGAATTCGGTCAGATCACGGGTCAATGGACTAAAGTGCTATAACAGCACTAAAAACATACTGGCGCGGATTTTTAAAAATCTAAAAGTCTGCTACATTCGTGAAATTTACAGTAATAAATTAGAGCTAGCATTCTCAGTGTACGAGTAAGTTCGTGAAAATCCGTGAAATTCGTGTCAAAACTTTTTAGAGGCTAAAGTGAGATGCGCTAAGTCTGATCTACATTCTGGCGGGCTTTTAACTACATTTGAGACCAACAAAATTCCCCAATCTTGACAATAATCGAGATTGGGGAATTTATTTTTTTAAAGAATGTTTAAGTTTAATTAAACTTCACATTCAGGTTTTTCATGGACACTCCAGAATCATTGGCGGTTGAAACGATCCAAGCGTTGTTCATTTTATAAACAATGGCATCTTGCCCTTTAACGATATATACATCTTCCTTACCAGAAAAAACCAAGTGATAAACTACTTTAGAAGATGCATCTGTTATGGTGTAACCGTTTTCAACCGGGTTTGCAGATAAGACTTGAGATTTTGCATCTGATTTTGTAGGCTCATTTATCTTAGGCTTTACTGCTTCTTTTACTTCTGACGGGACTTTTTCCACCTGTACATTTTTAGCGACCTCTGTTACCACAACAGCATCTTGAATTTGTTTATCCTTTAAGGCCTCAACTTCTCTTTTTAATCGTTCGATTTCTGCTTGAGCTTTAGATTCATCAGCAGCTACAGAAGTCTGACTTGTGCCTTTTGACGTGATAGTAGCGCTTGGTTGATAGGTATAATTAAGGTCGTCTAAACTCTTAAAGGCATCCCGCAACGCAAGATTATAAACCTTGCTATATTCTTTCTCTCTGGATTCGCCGATTTTTGAAGAAAGCACCGTTTTGTTATTGCAATCTTTTAAATGCACTTGTAATTTGGTATTTAAAAACGCCTTATGCTTTTCAACATCCGCATACAAAGCGAGACAACGGTTATTGTTCAGATCTTCAGGAAACTCAGCATCTGCCATTAAAGTGGTAAATCCGAGTTTTTCAAATAAAAACTTCGTCAAAGAGTTGACTTGATATTGATCGGGTTCATTTAAAAAATTATAGGAGGTTGGTACAATGACATATTTATAGGCATTGACACCTTCTTGAGAGATCCCTTTAACATTGAATAACATTAAAAAGACGCATATACTTAATACTGATTTCATAGGATACTTGGATATATTAATTTGAGTATAAAGATAACATTTTGAGTATTAAAAAAAATATTTAAACTTTAGAGGTATAGTTTAATTTGTGACAAATGATTGATTTGCTTAATGTGGGGTTGTGTTGGATCTTTTCTGTAATTAAAAAAAATAGCATCATAACCTACATTCAAGGCTCCTAAAACATCCGCTTCATAATTATCGCCAATCATGATACTCTCATGAGATTGCGCATTGGCGATTTTTAGCGCGTGATCAAAAATTATAGGATTTGGTTTTTTCACACCTGCCATCTCGGCATTGGTAATGGTTTTAAAATAGGAGGTAATGGCAGAAGAGTTCATCTTTTTCAGTTGTGCCTCTTCAAAGCCATTGGTAATGATGTGCATTTGGTATTTGGGCTGTAAATACTGCAAAAGCTCAAGTGTACCATCAAAAAGATGACTATAACTTGACAAATATTTAATATAATCCACAGACAGATTATGGATCAAGGTCTCATCGACACCAAACCCGATTTCTTTAAAAGTATCCCGTAATCGGCCATAACGCAACTCCATTTGATCAATTTCGTCATGGCTGTAGCGTTTCCAGTATCTCAAATTCACAGGTTCATAAACTTCAAGAAACGTCTCTAAACGGAGATCAAGATTGTGCATCTTAAAAATTTTACCAAAAGTCAAGGCCGAATTTTTATCAAAATCCCACAGCGTATGATCCAAATCAAAAAAAACGTGTTTAATAGCTTTAATCTTCATCTACTGATTCTAATACCATTTTAAATAATTCCCGAAATCCATTCCAGCGCTCCAAATCACTAAAGGCATAATTGTGAAACACGGGAATAAACGTTCCATCAACGTTTTTCACTTCCTGAATTAACCGTTGTAAATCCTGTTTTTTGTCTAATAGGGACTGCCGCTTTAAAAAGGCGAAATCCACACAATTAAACGGATTAATTTGCAAGGGAGTTTGTATTTCAAAATCCAAATCATAAAACTGAAACGGCGTACAAGTCCCTGCCCTAAATCCCATATAATTGATATACCCCATTGTAAAATCCTGTTTAACTTCCAACTCTATGAGGTTTCGATAAGTTTCCGGCAAATTCAACTTCGAAAACGAATTTCTTGAGGCTTCCAAAGGGTAATTTGTGGTCGCTTCCATGGTTCGTTTTTCCTTTTTAAGCATTTCCATATCATCTAAAGCCAAAAAAGATACTTTTAACCCAACTTTGCAATAATCGCCCACATATTTAATAAGCGACACAAACCTTTTTTTGTTGATGTTGATGTTTTTGTCGTAAGTTGAATATTCACCTATCAAGAAAAACACGATAAACTTATTAGGAGTTTGCTTTTGTTTGGTCACGATCCATTTGAACGTATCATAAGGATCGCGTTTAAAACCGGCCAAAGATTGAAACCGTTGGTAAAACTGTTTTAATTTTAACGTGAACAGATCATTTAACGCCCCGCCAAAAGTTCTCAATAAACCTTTCTCCTTAAAATAGTAGGCCATGGGGACATCAATAACTGGCTGTATATTGTATTTCCGAACAGGAAACTCAAAATCTGGAAACTGCCTTTGAAGAGCGTTCTTAAATTTATAGGCCCAAATATCGACGACAGGTTGGTGCAAAAAGCCTTCCTTGAAAGCTAGACTTTCTGTCGCTAAAAACCGACCATATTCATCTTTTACCTGCGGTAAATATTCCTCATATCGGCTCAGCAAGTAAAATGTAGCCGCAAAAATATCAAAGGGCAAACTACTTTTTTCAGAGGTTGAGAAAAAACATTTTGTGGTACCCCAATCCTGAACATTGATGTCCAAATCAGACAATCCTTGCTCAAATAATAATTCATGACTTCTTATAAATAACTCACTACTCAAGGGCGTTTTAGTATAGGAAATTTTCACGCTGTCATGTGCGATAAATTCCTCAATCTTGGTTGTGAAACTTACAGGAACATTCAAAATGCGCAAGACAACATGCTTAAAAGCATAGGTTAATCGCGGGGTTATTTTATGGGTATAAACTAGTAACATTGACTTTTGTAAATTCCAAAGTTAAAAATTCCAAATTCCAAACCAGGAACTTTTCTAAAGTATTTGAATTTGGCAATGAATTAAATTTTAAGATTTTATTATGCTTACACTTTTAGAATTTATGGTTTTTTCATTATTCCTCATGTTCAAGAGTTAAGCAAACTTAATTTCTTTAGCTAGAGACAAAACCTTTGGAATTTGGAGTTTGGAGTTTGGGAATTGGGATTTAACCATTGAGTTTTATAACATTCCCTCATCTGCAAAACTAAAATATGCTTTTTCAGTAATGATCAGATGATCCAACACTTTTATATCCAAACTCTCGCCTGCATTTTTTAATTTTTGTGTGATTTGCTTATCGGCTTCACTAGGCTTTAAGGTTCCTGAAGGGTGGTTATGGGTTAAAATAATGCCAACCGCACCCACTTCAATAGCCGTTTTGAGCGCCAATCGCACATCGACTAAAGTTCCCGTAATGCCGCCTTTGCTCAGTTGGTTTTTTTGGAGGACTTTATTGGAATTATTCAAGTAGATGATCCAGAATTCTTCATGAGCCAATTCACCAATTATAGGTTGCATGAGTTCAAAAACCGATTGGCTCGAATCAATTTTATCCTGTTGCAACGCCTCTTCTCCCCTACGTCGTCTTCCCAATTCTAAAGCCGCTATGATGGTTATGGCCTTCGCTTCACCAATGCCTTTAAATTCCGTAAGCTGTTTAAGGGACAACTTTCCTAAAGCACTCAGATTATGATCGACACTCGCCAAAATACGTTTGCAGAGCTCAACAGCACTTTCATTTCTGCTTCCTGACGCTATTAAAATCGCCACCAACTCCGCATCACTTAATGCTGACTTTCCTTTATCTCTTAATTTCTCACGAGGCCGATCGTCTTGCGACCAGTTTTTTATGGAAAATGAAGGTTGTTTTTCTGACATAGATGCCAAATAAATTTTAAGTGGTTATTAAATTATTCATTATTACAGAAGTGCTCGTTTTTGTTGACAAAAAATAGGCAATAAATATTAAAGAAAAGATAATAATTGTAAATTTATAAACCAATTTATTAATGACATCGGATGCAAACTCTATTTGACCATAAAGCACATCAGGAAATTTTGATCCGCATTGACAATTTGACGGAAAAATCTAATCCTATTTGGGGTAAAATGGATGTGGCGCAAATGGTCAAACATTGTCAAATGCCGTTATTGGTGGCTACAGGAAAAATGGAACTTTCTGAAGACATAGGAATTTTAAAAAGAATGGTCTTAAAGTTATACAAACCCATAATGTACAATGACAAACCCTGGCCAGAAAACATCACTACACCCAAAGATTTCAAAGTGACTGACCAATATGTTTTTGCCGTTGAACGTGACAAATTAAAAGCCACCATTAACGAATTTCACAATAAAGCTTTAAACATGCATTGGCCAGAGCATCCGTTTTTTGGACATTTTAACACCGACCAATGGGGCCGAATGCAATACAAACACTTGGATCATCATTTACGGCAGTTTGGGGTTTGAGGTTTTTGGTTTCGAGTTAAATTTCAATTTCGTATAAAAAAAATATTAACACAATTTCATAAGATTCCCACCTTCGTGGGAATGACAACATGCCTAATTACCCACCACAACAACATCAAGATGACCATCGTGAGCACATGATTAAAGTCATCAATACGTATCCGTTGGCCATGCTTGTTTCCGTTAAGGACAACGTGCCATTGATTTCCCATTTACCTTTGATTTATTCTGAAGGAAAATTGATTGGACATTTGGATAAATATAATCCCCAAGCAGAATTATTAAAAGATAATAACGATGTTACCGTTATATTTTCTGGCCCGCAGTGTTATATCTCTCCAAGCATTTATAGCACCACACAATTACCAACCTGGAACTATATTAGGGTTCATATTAAAGGTAAGGTCAATGAAATCAAGGACGAGAAAACTATTAAGCAATCGATGATTGAGATGACCTCCTTTGTGGAAGCTCCCGACCATAAATACATCTTGGAACCTGATAATCCACGAATGGCACAATTCATCAATTATGTGAGAGGCTTTGAAATTGACATTACCCATTGGGAAGGCAAATTCAAACTCTCACAAGACAAAAAACCGAGTGATATTGAAAGCGCAAAAAACGAATTAATCCGTGCCAATCAGGAAAGTATAAAGGCATTTTTGGACGAGGTGTTTTAACTATATAACACCTACAGATGAACTTTCGCAAGAAGAGAAGCGCTCCACAATATTTTATCTTTAATCTATAAAAACAGACGCCATGAAAGCTATTAATATTACAAAATCTGGTGGCCCAGAAGTATTGCAATTACAGGAAAGCCCAAAACCAAAACCGGACAAAAATCAAGTTTTAATAAAAGTGAAAGCTGCTGGCGTGAATCGGAGCGACGTGATTACCCGACAAAATATAGATCTCTACGGTAAAACATCTCAGGAAACCTTGATTCCCGGCTTGGAAGTTTCTGGAGAAATAATACAAGTCGGCGAAAATGTAAAAGATAAAAAAATTGGCGATAAAGTCTGTGCTCTAATCGCAAGCGGTGGTTATGCCGAGTTTGTTGCAGTGGATAGTTCACATTGTCTTCCCGTACCCGAAGGCATCAGTTTAACAGAGGCGGCTGGAATTCCAGAAACGGTTTTTACGGTTTGGTTCAATGTGTTTCATTTGGGCAAGCTTCAGCCCGGCGAAAAACTATTGATACACGGCGGCACGAGCGGCATTGGCACCATGGGTTTACAAATGGCCAAGGCTTTGGGATTCAAAATTTACACCACTGCCGGAAGTGATGAGAAAACCGATTTTCTAAATAAAATGAATCTCGGAACGGTTATCAACTACAAAAAAGAAGCTTTCGAAAAAGTTTTTAAAGACGAAAAAATAGATGTCATATTGGATATGGTCGGCGGCGATTATACGCAAAAGAATCTTGAAATTCTTAATCAAAAAGGCCGTCTGATTAATATCAACGGGATGAAAAATATGGAGGTTAATATCGACCTGCGCACTATCATGAGTAAGAACCTGAACTTAACAGGAAGCTTTTTAAAGCCACAATCTGCCGAAGTAAAAACGCAAATTGCACAAGCGGTGGAGCAAAAGATTTGGCCCCTATTCCATTCCAAACAAATCCATCCTGTTATTTACAAAACATTCCCATTGAAAGATGCCGCAGAAGCACATCGTCTTATGGAAAACGGCAATCACATCGGGAAGATTTTATTAACCATGGATTAACAACGACGTCGCTTGATGCTGAACGGGTTAACACCTTGGTTTTTAAAACAAATGGTTTAAAATTAGATGCTGAATTAATGACAAAAAACATTGCAGCAGGTTGTATTTTCTAAATCAAGCACTTAAACAAAAGAAAATCTCTAAATTTACACATGTATAAAAGTCGAAAAAACACCCATATAAAATCACTGACTTTCCTAAAAAATCACACACTATAATCAAAAATTCAATTTTTAAAAAAACAATTATGAAAAATGCATTCCTAATCATATGCTTAATGTTGAGTGGTAGTTTAATGTTGGCACAACAAAAAATGACCCCCGAACTCTTATGGAAAGTAGAACGCCTAAGCGTAATGGGACTGGACAAAGACGGCTCAACACTTTTTTACGAAGCGAAAACACCAAATATCCAAGGAAACAATTTCGACTCCAAATACTATAAAATGCCTGTTACGGGAGGTATTGCTGTCGAAATAAAAAAAGAAGATGTTCAAGTAAAAGATAAAAACATTTCGCCTGACGGGAACTACAAATTGTTTCATAAGGAAGTTCACATTGAAGACATCGAGGGCAAAGATGTCTATAAAAACCTAGAAAAATCGGATGTGTATATTTTTTCAGATTTGGATATTCGCCATTGGGATACGTGGAAAGATGGAAGCTATAACCACTTATTCTATAAAAAAGAAGGTTCAGATGATGCTACCGGCACCGATATAATGCCTAATGAACCTTACCACACACCTCAACGACCTTTTGGTGGCGATGAAGATTATGTTTGGTCTCCCGATAGTAAAAGCATATATTACGTCAGCAAAAAACTAAAGGGGAAAGCTTACGCTACCAGCACCAATACCGATATTTACAAATATAATCTGGAGTCTAAAACCACTGAAAACATCACGGAAGCCAACAAAGGCTACGATACCAATCCTGCTTTTTCTTCAGGAGGTACTTTGGCTTGGTTACAGATGAAAACCGATGGCAATGAAAGCGACAAAAATGATATTGTTGTTTTAAATAATGGCGTGAAACAAAACCTAACTGTGAATTGGGATGGTACTGTCAACAGTTTTTTATGGGATAAAGACGGTAATAATATCTTTTTCACAGCGCCTGTTGATGGCACTATTCAGATTTTCAAGGTGAACTATCCTGGCAAAAAACGTATTGCTCCCGTAGTTGAACAACTTTCTAAAGGTCAATTTGACGTGACCAGTATCGTGGTTCAAAAAGACAATACACTTTTGGTTACAAGAACCGATATGAACCATGCAGCTGAGCTTTTCAGTTTTAATTTGAAGGACAAAACCTTTAAAGAATTAACGAATATTAACCGTGACTTATATGCAAGTATCGATCTGCCAAAAGTTGAGAAACGCTATGTAACCACAACCGATGACAAACAAATGTTGGTTTGGGTTATTTTACCGCCAAATTTCGATGCCACTAAAAAATATCCAACTTTATTATATGCACAAGGTGGGCCACAATCTGCTTTATCACAGTTTTATTCCTACCGTTGGAATTTCCAATTGATGGCTTCACAAGGCTATATTGTGGTTGCTCCTAACCGTCGCGGGATGCCAGGACATGGTGTCGAATGGAATGCAGCCATTAGCAAAGATTGGGGTGGTCAGGTTATGGACGATTACTTATCAACCATTGACGCTATTGCCAAAGAACCTTATGTAGACAAAGATCGTTTAGGCGCTGTTGGTGCCAGTTTTGGAGGCTACTCCGTTTTTTATTTAGCGGGAATTCACAACAAACGCTTTAAATCATTCATTTCCCATGATGGCGTTTTTGACACGCGAAGCATGTATGGCACCACTGAAGAATTGTTTTTTGTGAACAACGATTTTGGAGGAAACTATTGGGACAAAAACAATCCAATTGCCTTAAAAGCCTATAACGAGTTTAACCCAATTACCAACGTTTCAACGTGGGATACACCTATGTTGATCATTCAAGGTGGAAAAGATTACCGTGTGCCTATTGAGCAAGGTTTAGGTGCCTATCAAGCCGCGCAGATGTTAGGAATTAAGAGCAAACTCTTATATTTCCCTGAAGAAAATCACTGGATTTTGAAACCTCAAAATGCAATGGTATGGCAAAACGAATTTTTTAAATGGCTTAAGGAGACCCTTTAAGTGATTGCATCAACATAGTGAGTATTTAAATAAAGTAACTATTGTCCGATAAAAGAACCAAGACCACTGCGTTGATATAACATAGAAAATAGACTTTTGTCGTAAATGATTGAAAGCGTATGATTTATTTTTAAACTTACTTCTAAAATTAATGTCTTTTATAAGTGTTTGCAAAAAAGACAAAAGAAGCTTGTAATCGAATAAAACTTTAGAAACCTTTATTTATAATTTATAGAAGCCTTTGCAACATACTGAGAGTTTTAATCGGACAACAACAAATAAAGTATAATAATTAAGCACGAAGGTGTCGTATAATATTTCAACAGACTGAAAGTCTGCTGCCTTCGTGAAATTTATAGTAAACAATTTACACAAGATTTTCTTTGATGAGTGAATTTGTGAAAATTCGTGAAATTCGTGTCAAAATTTTTCGAAGATAAAGTACATACCTGCCCGATTAGTTTCAGGCAGGAGTTTTAACTTAATTTGAATCTAATAAATTAAAACGATGAAAAATCAAGTAGCCATAATCACTGGCGGAAGCGAAGGTATTGGTCTCAGTATCGCTTCTGCCTTGGCAACCCAAGGCACCCATGTTTATTTAGTATCAAGAACACTAGAGAAACTGGAAAAAGCTAAAGAGAAAATCCTTCAACAAGGCGGAAAAGCAGATATTAAATCGGCGGACATTACCAATATCGACGCCATGAAAGACGTGATTGAAAGTGTTTACAAAACCCATGGCCGTCTCGATATATTTATCAATAATGCTGGCACTTGGCAAGGTAATTCATTGGATACTCCCTTTGCGGATATATGGAAACTGATAGAGCTCGACATGAAAGCGCCTTATGAAATAGCACACTATTTAGCGGGCCGATTTAAGGAAGAGAAAAACAATGACTTAAGAATCTTGACCATTGTTTCTCAAGCGGCACTTCAAGTATTAGGTAATTCTCTTGGCTATGGCGTTGCTAAAATGGGGCTTGCTGCAGGACTATTTCATATCGAAAAGGAACTACAAAAAGAGGGGATTCAAAATGTTAAACTATATCGATTATATCCCAACACTGTCGCAACTGAAAAAATGATGGATGCCGTTAGAGCTAACCAGGTAAAAGATGCGGTCAGCCCAGAGACAGTGGCGGATACTGCTATTGATTTACTTTCCGATACAACACCTACCAGAGATGCCCGTATCGGGTATTATATCGACAAAGGAATTGTAAGAAGCTACTATCCATCAACTCCTCAAGATTTTTATCATCCCGCAGAAATCATTGAAGACGTAATAGATCCTGATTTTACAATTCAAGATTTGTTAAAGTAATATTATTCGTTGGCTGGCTTATGATTAAATGGCCCCCAGAACGCCCGCATGGAAACGATTTTACCGGCTTCGTCAAAACGGAATACATCAATGATATCTGTGACCATTGGAACGCCATCTACATTCATGCGTAACTGAAAAGGGAAGGCTATTTCAACTCCAGCAACACGAACCTGTCCAGTACGAGTAAGCACTAGGTCCATGTTAACGGCCTTCGAGTAGAATTTGCGCAATTCCACCTTACCAGTAATGACATCGCTGCCAACGGGATCTTCAACAGTTGCATTCTCAGCATAGAGCGATAAAATACCCTCTAAATTTTTTTCATTCAAATAACGCAAATAACTATCGGCAACATCACTATACTGTTGTGCAATCACAAGCTCCTTTTCTGAATCCGTCATTTTATTACTCTTTCTTGAACCACAACTCACAACTAGCAATCCAAATACCAGAGCTAAAAACAGAGGTAAGATTTTTATTTTATGCATTTCTTGTTTTTTTTTATCAGCTTCAAATTTACAATAATTTATTTCTCAGCTGGATTAACAATTGTAGAAATCATTTTTCCACTAAGTAGATTTGCTTCCTTTAAAACACTTCTGAATTTGGCGTTCCATTTTTTAAGCGGAAGTTAACGACGGATAAATTTCGGACATAAAACTCCCATTTACAGATGTCAATAGCTCAATTTGTTTTACCTTTATTTATTTAGAAATAAATTTAAGAAAGATGAGAATCGATGTGGCATTTTAGCATCTATTCGATTGATTTCTAGCTCATTTAAAAAACAGTAACGTCTTGAGAAAAAAACCTTAAAACCTGATTTTATTTCCAAAGACCGCTTCGCATTTAAAAGAAGTGTTAACTAAATTCAACTGATCATAATGACTAAAAACAGCGTCAAAATATTTTTAAGAATTGCCATTGCACTCGGATTTTTATCGGCGGTTGCCGACCGATTTGGACTGTGGAGCAAAGAAGTTTCGGCATGGGGAACTTGGGGTAATTTTGTACAATACACTGAAGTCATAAATCCTTGGTTTCCGAGCGCCTTAGTTCCAACCCTTGCAATTATTGCCACAGCAGCCGAAATTGTCTTTGCCATTTGTATCCTGATTGGATTTAAAACAGAACTATTTGCAAAATTGAGCGGACTTCTTTTACTAATTTTCGCGTTTTCCATGACCTTTTCAATCGGAATAAAAGGAGCCTTCGATTATTCCGTATTTATTGCATCTGCCGGCGCTTTTGCATTAAGTACGATGAAACAAAAATATTTGGAGTTAGACCAAGTCATCAGCAAATAATCTCGAACACTAAGTCCTTTTGAAACCTATTATTTCGCCTTTTCTTGAGGCGTATGCTTTAATTGATATTCGGGCAAATCGAATAATCGCGTTAAATTTTCTGGCATAATAACGAAAGGATTTGGAGTTAGCTATAGGTTTTGAAAGGGAAATTATAGGTTTTTATGGTGGTATTATTTACCGTAGTTTCTTTAAAAACCTCGCGTTCTTGTATTTGCTTATGATGCGTGACTTCTTCAAGTTCTAAAATTGGAGACAAACAATTATCGTAATCCTTACTTAAACTTGCCCATTCGTCTCTTGTTTTAGTTTTAAAAAGCAGTTCTAAATCTTTTTTGGGAAAAATGCCGTTGATAAGTTCCATTTCTGATTTTGCTATCCATTCTGGTTTTTCAACCATTTGACAGAAGTCATTCCAGAATTTGAGTTCTAAAGCGCCCAATGCCATCCATTTTCCATCCAAGCAATCATAAACATTATAATTGACAAGCATACCGCTTAGAATCGGTGTTTGTTTATACGATGCTCCCCCTTGCGACATACTATGGGCAATGGCGTTTATTGGAATAGTGGCATCCAGCAAACTCAAATCGATATACTGTGGTTTTTGCTGCATTTTTTGAGCCAACAAACCTGAAGTACATGCCGAAAGCAACATATAAGAACCTCCTGCAATATCGGCGATTTGAAAACCGGGAATCACAGGTTTTCCTTGTTCATCTCGGTTTAAATCCAATAGCCCTGAAGTCGCTAAATAATTAATATCGTGACCTGCTTTTAAATGCAATTCTCCTTTTTGCCCATAACCTGTTACGGAAACATAAACTATATTGGGATTTATTTGTTTTACAGTTTCAAAATCTAAATTAAAACTCGCCATTGCTCCTGGACGAAACTGTTCTATCAATACATCTGCCGTGGCTATTAATTCGAGTGTTTTTTGATAACCTTCTTCTGTTTCATAATCCACAATAAGTTGTTCTTTAGAATGGTTCAGCATATGAAACATGACTGAACTACCCTCTATTTTAGGATCATAAAATCGCGTATAATCTAGACGTTTGGGGCCTTCTATTTTGATGACTTGCGCGCCTAATTGACTCAAAAAATGAGTGCCTAAAGGCCCAGGAAGCAAGCGTGTAAAATCAATAACGGTAATACCTTGTAATGGTTTGGTTTCTTGCATTAATTTTGTGGTTTTTTTGACACGAATTACACGAATTATCACAAATTCACTTGTACCCTGAAAATGGGAGTGTGAATATTTATTATAGATCTCACTAATGAAACAGACATTCATCCTGTTTTTAAATCTCTGTTGGTCTCAAAATAATTTAAACCTCAACTAGAATGTTTGTCAAATTGGTGTATGTGTCTAAAAGGTTGACACGAATTTCATTATTTTCACAAATTCATTCATTCCCTGAAAATAAGTACGCAAATCAGTTACTATCGATTTCACTAATGTAACGGACTTTCAGTCTGCTAATAAACTATACCACTTTAGTTTTATTCCATTGGTGTTTAGTCCTTCTTGCGTATGGCTTTCATTTGAGCAAACAACTCTTTGAAAAGTCCTCTGGCCACTACTAATTTCATGATTTCATTGGTACCCGCATAAATCCGTGCGACACGATTATCGGCATACATTCGTGCAATCGGATATTCCCACATATAGCCATAGCCGCCAAATAACTGCAAACATTCATCCACGACTTTACTGTGCATATCCGTTGCCGAGAACTTGGCCATAGAAGCACTTTCCGCGGAAAGTTTGTGCTGTGCTAAATCTTCTGTACAACGGTCCACAAAAGCTTGATGAATTTGTAATTGTGCTGCAGCCTCGGCCAATTTAAACTGGGTGTTTTGAAACCCTGCAATAGGTTGTTTAAAAGCCGTCCTGGTCGAGGTGTATGCGATGGTGTCTTCTATGGCACCTTCAGCGCCTCCGATGGCTGACAAGGCTACAGACAAACGCTCGCGTGCTAATTCGGTCATCATGATCACAAAGCCTTCGCCTTCTTTGCCTAATAGGTTTTCCTTAGGAACTTTTACATTATCAAAAAACAGCTCACAAGTATCTTGCGCTTTCATTCCTATTTTTTTGAAAGGAATCCCTTTTTCAAACCCGTCCCATTTGCTTTCCATAATTAATAAAGAAACGCCTTCATTCGGAGTACCTGAATTTGTTTTTACTGCAACAATGGACATATCGGACAGATACCCGTTGGTTATAAATGTTTTTTGTCCGTTCACCACATAATGATCGCCTTTATCAATCGCAGTCGTGCGGATGGCCTGCAAATCTGATCCGCAATTAGGCTCGGTCATTCCAATGGCTGTGATCATTTCGCCAGTGGCCATAAGTGGTAAGTAGTGCTCTTTTTGAGCATCGGTACCATATTTTAAAATATAGGGCGCCACGATATCGGAGTGCAATGAAAACCCAGGTCCGCTAATTCCTTTTTTAGCTAATTCTTCAATAAATAAAGCGCTAAAACTAAAATCTAATCCTGAGCCTCCGTAAGCTTCTGGCATATCCATACACAGCAAGCCTAAGTCGCCCGCGCGTTTCCAGATGTCCCGACTGACCATACCTTGCTTTTCCCAAGTTTCCATTTGAGGCAAGATTTCGTTTTTAATGAAATCCTGAATCATTCCGCGCATCATTTGATGTTCTTCTGATGCATATATTTTTCGTTCTAATAATACGGTTTGTAACATGGCTTCTTTATTTTGCTGTTGCTGTTATTTTGGTTGATTTTACATTATTTGTGTCTGTCATTTTTTTATGATTTCCACTTGGCCTATTACATAAGACGAAAGGACATAAGACTTAGGGTTTATTCGTTACTAATACACATTTTTTGGTCTCATAAATATTTGAAAATATGCACTTTAGCACATCTCGCTTTAGCTTCTATAAATTTTGACACGAATTTCACGAATTTCCACGAACTTACTGATATTCTGAGAATGTTGTTTCAAATTTGCCACGATAAATTTCACGAAAGCAACAGACTTTCAGTCTGTTTAAAAAACCTATAACACTTTAGTCCATAGTGATTTAGTTGTCTTTTATAAATTTGTTCTCAGAGAGCATCTTAATTAGTCTTATGTCATACGTCTAAAAGTCCTACGTCGGGATTTTTTCAAATTCGGAACACCATTAAACCCTCAACATTCATGGTTGAACTATTTAGTTTCTGTAAAATACACGATTGGTGCCCGCATTTTGAATACGCTCCAAAAGTGTTTCTGGTAATTGGAAGCGCTCGCCGTGCCTTTCAGTTAAAAAAGCCGCATAATCTTTAAATTCTTGAGCCCCTGTATAATCGATATAGGACATCACGCCTCCTGTGTAAATTGGGAATCCAAGTCCTAAAATGGATCCGACATCGGCGTCTTTAGGTTCTTTTAATACGCCACTATCCAAACACTTATAGGAATCAATGACCATGGCAAATAACAAACGTCTTCCTATTTCTTCTTCGTCATAGTCTGTTTGAACGGGATAAATGGCAGCCCACTCTTTCCAGAGGTGTTTTTTTTCACCTTTCGGATAGTCATAAAATCCTTTGCCTTCTTTTTTTCCTGTTCTTTGATGCTTTGTAACTATGGTCGTTAACGTTTTTTCCAATTCTTTTTCAAAATCTGACAGATTAGGATCTTCTCCCATAATATCTAACATGAGTTTTAAATTGACCTCATCGGAAATTGCCAAAGGCCCTACGGGCATGCCTAGCTTCTTCGCTACATTTTCTATAACTGCAGGTGGAATGCCTTCCGTTAACATGGCGATACCTTCGTTGACAAACTTCCCGAACACACGAGACGTGAAAAACCCGCGGCCATCGTTAACCACAATCGGCACTTTGCGTATTTTGGTCACATAATCTATAGCTGCGGCCAAGGTTTCATCAGAAGTTTCTTTACCGACAATGACTTCTACCAAAGGCATTTTATCTACCGGAGAAAAGAAATGTAAGCCTATAAATTTATCCGATCGCGACGACGCTTTCGCCAGCGCAGAAATAGGAATTGTTGACGTATTACTGGCATAAACAACTCCGGGTTTTATAACGGCTTCTGTTTCTTTTGTGACGGTGTTTTTTAACTGTTCATTTTCAAAAACAGCTTCGATAATTAAATCACAATCTTTTAAATCCTCCAAATTATCCGAAGGAATAATATGATCTAAAATTACTGATGATTTCTCTTGAGTTGATTTGTCGTTCTCTATTTTTTGCTGTTCAAGGCTTGTTGCATAAGCTTTCCCTTTTTCTGCGCTTTCTAAAGAGACATCTTTAAGCACCACATCTAATCCTGCTTTAGCTGAAACATAGGCAATCCCGGCGCCCATCATTCCTGCACCTAAAACGCCTACTTTTCTAAAAGTGGTTTGTTGAAAACCTTTTGGTTTCGCTTTTCCTTTGGCAGCATCGCCAATAAAAATGAAGGAGGCTCGAATAATGTTTTTAGTTTCTTTACTAAATAAGGTATCTACAAAATAACGCGCTTCAACTTCCAACGCATGATCTATTCCCGTTGAACTCCCATGATAAATAGCACTCAACACATTTTTAATATGAGGCATATTACCATGCGTTGTTTTATACGCCATCGCATTTGACACGGAATAAAACTCGGTAAATCCAGAAACCTGTCCGATCCCATTTGGAGTTCCAGGAACCACAAAACGTTTATCGTCCCAAGGCTGCTGTACTTCTGGATTTTTTAATATCCATGCTTTTGCTAAGGCATTAATATCGTCTTCTGGACTACAGATTTGATCGACTAATTTAACTTTTAAAGCCTGTACTGCCGTTAGTTGTCTAGATTGGGTAATATATTCAATCGCTTTTCGAGGGCCTAATAGTCGCAAAAAACGTTGCGTCCCACCTGCACCAGGAAATAATCCCACAGAGCATTCTATCAATCCCATGACATTTTTTGGATGATCGGTCATAATTCTATAGTTACAAGCCAGTGCAATTTCTAATCCGCCACCCAATGCCAATCCGTTCATGGCAGCCACCACTGGTTTTGGAGATAATTCCAATTGACGCATGGCACGATGTGTTTGCATGAGCATTTCGAAAGCGTCTTCTTTAGATTTATCATAATTTAAAAACCACTTCAAATCGCCTCCTGCAATGAAATCCTGTTTCGCCGAATTGATAACAACTCCTTTTACAGTGTCATCATTAAAAGCTTTATCTGTCGCTGTGAAAAATTCTATAACGGTTGCTTCGTTCATGATATTAACCGGAGCGTTGGCGACATCCCAAGTAATAAAAGCAATTCCGTCCGTATCTATTGAATATTTTATATGTTGCATTTTGTTTTCTTTTAAGCGATTACACACGTTCGATTATTGTAGCGATTCCCATGCCTCCACCCACGCAGAGCGTGGCTAAGGCGGTGCTTTTATCTTGCCGCTCCAATTCATCTAAAGCTGTTCCTAAAATCATACAGCCGGTGGCTCCTAAAGGATGCCCCATCGCAATCGCACCGCCGTTGACGTTGACAATGGAATGGTCTATTTTCATGTTTTCCATCAGACGCAAAGGCACGACTGCAAACGCCTCGTTGACCTCCCATAAATCAATATCAGAAGCTTTCATCCCGGCTTTGTATAATGCTTTTTTAGTAGCTGGCGTTGGCCCTTCGAGCATGATTAGAGGTTCTGATCCAATAATACTGCCCATTCTGATTTTTGCTCTTGCTGTCAAACCTAATTTCTGTCCAATTTCCTTGGTACCAATGAGCATTAATGCAGCGCCATCAACAAGCCCAGAGGAATTACCAGCGTGATGGATATGGTTAATTTGCTCGATTTCTAAATAGGTATCTAAAGCAGTTTGATCGAACAACATGTGTCCCATCATTTCAAACGCTGGATTTAATTTTCCTAAACCTTCTAAAGTAGTATTGGAACGAATATATTCATCTATGGGTAAGATTTCTAAGCCATTGATATCCATAACTGGAATGATCGATTTTTGGAATGCATTTTTCGCCCAAGCCGCGGTGGCTCTTTTTTGAGATTCTAAAGCAAAACGATCCACATCGTTTCGTGAATACCCATATTTTGTGGCTATTAAATCTGCCGAAATTCCTTGTGGCACAAACTTTCCAAAGGCTGCATCGGGTTCCATAACCCAAGCCGAACCATCAATTCCCATAGATACTCTCGACATCGACTCTACGCCACCTGCAATAATAAGATCAGACCAACCAGATATTACGCGAGCTGCCGCCTGATTTACTGCCTCTAATCCAGAAGCACAATATCTATTTAATGAAACAGCCGCCAAATGATCGCCGTAATTCGCCACCTGAGCCGCGACTTTAGCAATATTACCTCCCTGCTCGCCGGCTTGCGTGACACATCCTAACACGAGATCTTCTACATAAGACGTATCTAAATTATTACGCTGTTTTAATGCTGAAAGCAAAGTCGTTACTAATTGCACCGGACTGACTTGAGATAAACTCCCTGTGTTTTTCCCGATGCCTCGAGGAGTTCTTACAGAATCATAAATATATGCATCCATTGAATTCAATTATTAAAAGGTTACTAGGTGGTAACATGAAAGATAAAAAAATATGTGACCACATGGTAACGAATTTATGATAAAGATTTATATTTGTCAAATAAAATATTATAAATCTTCAAAATCGACATAAAACTTATAGTATGTAGATTACTACTAATCTGCATTTTAATCTAAAAAATAACCGATATGGCAACGACCTATTTAGAAGAAAATAATAATTTTGATTTTTCATCTGTGGCTATTCAAAATATAATCACAACCATTGATGACGGTAATTCTTCTCCTCTAGATTTTGCACTCAAAGCCTATTACCATATTCGAGATACTTGGCCGTATAATCCCTATCGCTTCAGTTTAATTGAAAACGATTGGAAAGCATCTGAAATTAGCTCACGCAAATCGGGACATTGTTTGGACAAAGCCATTTTACTCATCAGTGTTTTACGCGGAAGAAACATCCCTGCGCGATTAGGCTTAGCAAAAGTTAAAAATCATATTGCCGTTGAGGAAATTGTCGAAAAATTCGGTAATGATGTCCTCGTGCCCCATGGTTATGTGGAGCTATTTTTAAATGACAAATGGGTAAAGGCAACTCCGGCATTTAATAAAACCTTATGTGAAAAACTTCATGTTTCTCCCCTAGAATTTGATGGCCTAAATGACTCCTTGTTCCAATCTTATGATATGTCGGGCACCATCGAATTCATGGAGTATTTAGAAGATTATGGTACTTTTGATCACGTCCCATTATCCTACATGTTCGATTTGATGAAGAACACTTATCCGCCATTGCAAACCGGTCATTTTAAATTAGGTATGGTCTTAAACCTCCATGACATCTCATGAAGAAAGATAGAGCTGCCACCGAAGAGAAAATTTACGAGAGTTTTTTAAGTCTACTAGAAGAAAAAGGCCCTCAAGCCGTCGGCATTAATGCCATTGCTAAAAAAGCTGGGGTTTCAAAGGAACTGATTTACCGCTATTATGGAGGCTTGCAAGGCCTACTCCTTCAACTTGCAAAAAAAGGCGATTTTTTTAAATCGATGCTCGCACTTCATGATCGGGATTTAGAAACGGTAGAAGATCTTAAAGAATTTGCCAAAGCAGGAACCAAAGAACTTCGTGAAAATAAACTGACGCAAGAAATTTTGCGTTGGCAATTACTCGAAAACAATGAAGCTACCCACAATTTATTTAAATACAGTAATAAAGAAATAGGTAAGATATTCGCCATTTCTGATAAAGACAGTTCACTTAACCACGCCTTTCAACTGATGATTGGCGGTTATGTCTATTTCACCCTGCTCTCAAAATTCAATAAAAAGTTTATCACTATCGATTTAACCTCTCAGGATTCGTGGAATAACTTTGATAAAGCAATTGAAAAAACGATTGATTTATTTAATAAGCAGCCAGGTAAAAAGTAACATTTATCAGTATCAAATTTACCTTCAATAAATTCAGATCACGCCACTTTTCAACCTTAATGTGCTCTATTTTTCGCTATTTTTGCAATCATAAATTCAACCTATGAAAGTTCCTGCAACCATTGCCATCAAATTAAATAAAACAGCTGAAAGAGCAGTGAAACAAGGGCATCCTTGGGTTTTTGAACAAAGCATCGAGAAAGCACCAGAAACCAATGCCTTGGCCGGAAGTTTATGCGTCATCTTCGATCAACGCACGAATAAACCTTTTGCCTTTGGATTGTGGGATCCTGAAGAAATCATCCGTATAAAAATCATTTTTAAAGGTGGTCGCTTGCAATTGAACACCGAATTTTGGAAATCTCAACTTAAAGCAGCGTATTCTAAAAGAGAACTTTTAATTCATAATGGCGTTACGGGCTACAGAGGGATTCATGGCGAGAACGATGATTTCCCTGGTTTAATTTTAGATGTGTATGCTAAAATTGGAGTATTGAAAATCTATTCAGACATCTGGAAACCCTACCTTGAAGTCTTGATTACCGAAATTAAAGCCCAATATGATTTAGAAACCATCGTCATCAGATTCAGCCGAAAAATAGCACAAAACAATACGTTCCCCTATCAAGAAGGCGCTATTATTGGTCAACCGCTGTCTTCCGAAAAAGTAGCTTTTGAAGAATATGGTGTGAAATTCTACGCCTATACGCAATCCGGTCATAAAACAGGATTCTTTTTGGATCAACGCCCGAATCGCTTATGGGTTCAGCAACATGCCAAAGGAAAAAGAGTATTGGACGTGTTTAGTTATGTGGGTGGTTTTGGCATTCATGCCTTAAAAGGAAATGCCAAATCATTGACGTCAATTGACATCAGTCAACATGCGATGGATGTGGCTTCTGAAAACATTGCCCTCAATAAAATCGATGCTTCAAAATGGACACCCATGGCCGCAGATGCCTTTGTGGCCTTGAATGAATTGATCGCGCAAAAAGCGCAATTTGATATGGTGATCATTGACCCCCCGTCATTTGCAAAGCAAGCCAGCGAAGTGGTTAGCGCCTCAAAACAATACGAAAGATTAGCTCGTTTAGGAAAAGAATTGGTGGCTACAAAAGGCACATTAATTTTAGGCTCCTGTTCCAGCCGTATCAGTTTAGAAGACTTCGAAAAGATCCATCAAAATGCAAAAATCACAAGCGCTAACGGTTGGAAGTATTTACACCATACTTTACATGATGATGACCACCCGATCACGTTTCCAGAAAGCAACTATTTGAAGACGATCTTTTATCAAAAGGGATAGATGTAATGTTTTTCTTCATAGTTTTTTAGGATGGTAAGAACAGTTCCCACTCAAAATTTTTCCCGCAGATAGCGCAGATTTTTGATTCTGAAAATCTCTTACATTCGTGAAATGTAAACCTGTATTTTAAGAATTCGCGAAAATTCGTGCAATTCGTGTCAAAAAACTTTGATCCTAACGCAGATTCTGGATTCTGAAAGACTTCTACATTCGTGAAATGTAAAGTTGTATTTTTAAGAGTTCGAGCGAATTCGTGCAATTCGTTTCAAAAAACTTTGAACCTAACGCAAATTCCTGGCTCTGAAAACCTTTTACATTCGTGAAATGTAAAGTTGTATTTTTAAGAGTTCGAGCAAATTCGTGTAATTCGTGTCAAAAAAAACTTAGAAGCTAATGGAAATTTACAGATTCTTGATTCCGAAAACATCTTGCATCCGTGAAAATCCGTGAAATCCTTGTCAAACCTTTTGGACATCAAAAAACCCACACATAACCACTTAAGGCATTACCGTTTTGGTGTATCAGGAAACTGAACTTTATCAGGAGCCGCATTCAACAACGGCAAGGCATATCTCAAAATACGATTGCGTCGTCCCGTAGTATCTATTGGCTCCACTGGATAAGAAATTACAGCTTCCATCCATGCCCTTGTATTTATCCTAAAATAAACCGCGGGTTTCCATTGCTCATAACCTTTACCCGAACGCTGTGGGTAATGTTCCATAAAATCTTTGTGAGCAGCCTCCAACAGACATTTTTCCACAAACTCTAAATCTGTCGTATAAAGCACTTGAATGGCAGTTTCATCCCAAATAAATGGAATTTGCGGGCCGGAATAATTAATAACTTCCTCTCTCAATATCAAACTATTGGGAAAACGAATGATTCTACCGCTCATTCTATCGTTGCCTAAATAATCGCCACTGCACTCTAAAATTGACGTATCCAGATAACTGATTTCAACTACATCCCCGCGAAACCCCTTGACTTGAATACGATCTCCGACTAAATACGACCGTCTAAAAATCAAATAAATCCAAGCAATAAAAGAAGTGATGGGTGCCTGCAATGCAAAACCGACAACCAACGAAAATAATCCAACACTAAGCGCGGCCGCATAAAGACTCTTAAATAAAAAAGAAATAACCACGATTAAATTGAATACAATCGTAAGAAACCTAATAATTCGCAACAGATTATACCGATCGCCTTCACTTCGCGCCTGAGCAGTGACTACTTTTTCAATGATTTTACTGATCATTAAGATTAAGGAAATCAAAAACAAACTGAGGGTCAATTTCTTTAAGAAAGGCGTCAATTTCCCCCACGACTCAAAAAACTCTAAGTCCAACACATAATGTACTGCTATCAATAACACCGCCATGACGATGTAAATTGTAATTGCGTGTTTCTTCTGGTTTTTCATAGCTTTTCCCTTTCTATTTATAATTGCGAAATTAACACATCTTCTTAAATTAATTAGACTTTTTGAATCATTGTTGTCCGATTAAAGTTGCGATGATCTACTAAGAATAGTGATAAATAAAGGTCTTTAAATGTTTTTGATCCTCAATCTCCTACATTTCGAGGTTTTTTGAAAACTATTGCTAAAAAATCATAACACATTCTAATCATGAATTTCACAGCACTTATTTTCAATTACTTACGAGTTTAGTCTTTGTTCTTGGTTCTATTAGCGAAGCGGCGGTTACTGAGCTTGTCGAAGTGTCTTAATTCTTTTCCGGACCATAGTGTTTTTGAATAAGATATAGACAAAAGTCATTATATAGAACGATGACCTTGTCAAGAATTGGTGGGTTTTAGGTTCTCCGTGAATAATTAAACACTGCCTATTATCGATAGTTCAATTACCTTGAAGAGGACAGTCATAAGATTGCCTGATTTGTGAATTGTTTTTTTTGTAATTGCTTGATTAGAAAATGAATGGGTGGCATTTAAAAATAGTCGAACTTATCTTATATTTGATGTATAAAATCCAAAGTGAAATGTTCAGAAGCCTTGACATTTTAGGTTTTTGCTCATCCACTTGACCTGCAACCCACAAAAAACTAAAATTATGTCAGAACAAAAAGTATTCGAAGCCAGTCCTGAAAGTAAGGGCAAAGCAAAACAGTTACGTCTTTTCGCATTTTTGGCCTGGATTATCGCCATTGCTGGACAGATATTCGCCATTTTCAAATTAATCCACGATGAAACCTTGGTTTGGTTAATCGTTGTTATTGTCGCCATCCTTGCCTTATCCATAACGGCGTCAATGCTTTGGAAAAAAGCCAATCGTTTGGATCCTGCTTCTGAACAAAACAAGACCAAGTTTTTTGTTCAAAATCAGCTGGGTGCCATTATGGGCGTGTTAGCATTTTTGCCTTTGGTAATTCTCATCTTTATGAACAAAGATGTTAATGGCAAAACAAAAGGAATTGCAGGTTCAATTGCGGTTGTTGCGCTACTGATTGCTGGTATTTCTGGGGTAGATTTTAATCCGCCATCCATTGAAAAATATACCAAAGAAATCAACGAACAAACCAGCGTTTTAAAAGATCTCAATTTTGATAATGATCATGTCTATTGGACGACTGCCGGAAATAAATACCATATTTTTAAAGACTGTCAACACATTAAAGGAAGAGAAGGCATCTCCGAAGGAACGGTTAAAGAATCATGGGAAAAGAAAGGCATTTCTGAACTTTGCAAAACTTGTGAAAAGAGAGCGCTGAAAATCAAAGGTGTTTCTGAGGAAGCCGTTGTTGATCCCTCTTAAAAGACATAATAGCTTATTATTTTTAGTTTATAAAATACAAGGAATCCGTTTTTGATGACATCGAAAACGGATTTTTTATGACTATAGCTCATCTACTAAATCTATGAATTAAAGCGCCATCGCAATCTAAAAAATGAAGGCTTACTTTTTGAAAAAGCATGATGAATTAACAGATTTAGATAGGACTTACATTTTAAGCTTTGTAATTTATCTGGATTATATGCGATAAAAAGCCTTGTAAATGCCGATCTTTGCGGACTATTAACGCCTTCACAAAAAGACCCCATTATAATGATTATACGAAAAGCAATTTTAGAAGATTCTGACGCGATCGCAACTTATCTGCTGTTAGCCATGGAAGACATTGTCTGCGAATTTATCGGACAAAACGATCCCAAAAAGGCTAAGGAGTTTCTGCTTCATTTTGTACAAAAAGAAAACAATCAATACTCCTATCAGAACTGTTTCGTAGTTGAAGGAGACCATCAAATCATTGCCGCAGTAAACATTTACGACGGTTCCGAATTAAAACGCTTAAGAGCACCGATCATACAATACATTGAAACGCATTTCTCGAAAGTTTTCAATCCTGAGGATGAAACACAGCCCGGCGAATTTTACATAGACTCCTTAGGCGTCAACCCAAATCATCAAGGCAAAGGTATCGGCGCTAAATTATTACAGTTTTTAATCCATTATTATGTGACTCAAAACGATAAAGCCATTGGCCTTCTGGTAGAGGAAAGCAATCCGAATGCTAAACGCTTATATTTAAAACTGGGGTTTGAGCCTGTTGGAGAAAAAATGCTAGTCGGTAACAAATTATTGCATCTTCAGGTCAAACCGAAGTCCATAACGTCATAAGAGGTTAAATCAATTACGACCCTATTTTTAAAAAACCATTCCTCTTTAAAACTGATAATTCGGATATTCTAATCCATAATTATTTATTAATTTAGAAGTCTTAAAACCAAGGCTGCTCCTCACTTTTCATAATAAATAATTCCTCATGATACACACTAGAATTGGAACTCAGGATGACATCAAAGGCATTCTATCGCTTCAAGAAAAGTACCTCTACAGAAATTTAACTGATCAAGAACGAGAAAAAGGATTTGTGACCACGCCTTTTACGATTCCTCAAATTGAAGAAATCATTCAACAAAACGGGATATTTATCGCAGAAAATGAAGACGATGGCATTATTGCCTACGCCTTTGCGGGAAGTTGGAGCTATTTTGAGCAATGGGAAATTTTCATTTTTATGGTCTCTCGTTTTCCACAGTTATCGTTTCATGGCAATCCCATCACAACAGAAAACAGTTTTCAATATGGCCCCGTTTGCATCGATGAACGCTATAGAGGTAGAGGTTTGTTGAATCAAATTTTTGAAGAAATGCGCCTTGAATTCCTTAAAAAGTATCCAATCTCCATAACCTTCATCAATAAAATCAATGTGATTTCTGAAAAGGCACACACTAAAAAATTAGGCTGGGAAATTATCGATGAATTTCAGTTTAATAATAACACGTATATCGGATTAGCGTTTGATATGAAAAATTCTGTATTAACCTAGCGGCGGAGGCTTCATGACAATTTCTAAGTGAAACTTTCATTTGAGTTTATAAAAAAGACAACCGCTTTTCGGAATCCCGTCATAAAACCGTAAATTAAGATTTAACCAAACACAGTAAAGACGAATTACATGTTTAGACATCAAGGCAAAAGAAGAACTTTAAAACACAATCTACGTATTGCCACGATTTTGTCTTTTGTTGCCGGAATCGTGAATGTGACCGGTTTCTTAGCCTTCAGCGAATTGACCACCAACGTCACGGGCCATTTTGCGCTATTTATACGCGATGTTGCGGATTTCAAATTATGGAAAGGCACCATCTATTTTCTGTATATTTTTTCATTTCTATTTGGTTCTTTCTTCTCGAGTTTCCTCATTGAAAAGTATAAAGAAAACAAGAAACTGAATGTTTATGTCATACCAACGGTTATTGAAAGTGTAATTTTAATAGGACTTGCCTTTTTTAGCAATTTCCCTAAAACAGAAAACCCTCAACTCATGGTGTGTTTATTATTATTTGTCATGGGACTACAGAACTCGTTTGTGACCAAAATTTCAGATGCTGTGGTTAGAACAACGCATCTCACGGGTTTATTTACCGATTTAGGCATTGAGATTTCCCAATTATTATTTCCAAAATACCGTCCTAAAAGAGCCCATATAAAATCGAACATAAAACTACGTCTTTATATTATTTGCTTCTTTTTCTTCGGAGGATTGACCGGCGGATTTTTCTATTCCAAATTAGATTGGAAGTTAAACACGCTTCTTCTTGGAGCATTAATTTTATTAATAAGTCTATTTTATGACGATTTCAGACTTCGTTTGATCACGACCAAAAGAAGACACAAGCGCATTATTAAATCCATCTTTAAGTCGCGCAAACATATGTCGACCATAGTTGACGGCAAGAAATAACACACTTTTCATCGCGCTTCAATACTAACAAATCTCCCCGATAGTTCTCGTAATCCAAGTCAAAACGAATTTATTTTATAAAAATTTCTAAAATAAATAAAAAATAATTTTGACAAGAATTCCATTCATCGTAATATTACGATACACAAAATGATCTACTTATGGGCCTATCGAAAACCGAGATATTTACCGATCAACAAAACGAGATTTCACAATTTGCCAAGGCTTTTGGACATCCTGCCCGCGTGGCCATTTTACAGCATTTATTCAAAATGGAGGCCTGCATTTGTGGCGATCTTGTTAATGAAATAGGACTTGCGCAACCTACCATTTCACAACATTTAAAAGCATTGAAAAACCTGGGTTTAATTAAAGGCAGCATTGAAGGCACAACGGTTTGCTATTGCATTGATGTGAAAAATTGGACAAAAATGAAGGCTCTCCTATCGGAATTTCTAAATCAGGACATTTCGTTAAAAGAGGAGTGCTGCTAATAAAATTAAGACACGCTTCGCTTTAAGAATCAAGAATAAAGACTAAAACCGTAAAGGACTGAAAATAGAGACTTTGAAATTTACAACTAGTCTATATTTCTATGTGTTGTGTATTTCTAAAAAAAGACAATATCAATAGAACTGCAATAACGGTAACTGTGAAATATCTGAACACTCTAAAAAGTATAATCTGAATAGAACAAATCGCTATAAAATTAATTACCATGAATAAAGAACAAGAATTAAAGGACATCGTCAAAGAGCGTTATGCTAAAATCGCCGAACAAGGAAAAGCCGAAAATGCCGCCTCATGTTGCGGCGCTACGACACCTTCCAACAAAATTTACAATATTATGATGGATGACTATTCGGAAACGAGTGGTTATAACGCAGAGGCTGATTTAGGTTTAGGCTGCGGACTTCCGACGCAGTTTGCAAAAATTAAAAAAGGGGATACGGTTATCGATTTGGGTTCTGGAGCAGGAAATGACTGCTTTGTTGCACGTCACGAAACAGGTGCTGAAGGCAAAGTTATCGGGATTGATTTCACACCGATCATGATTGAAAAAGCACGTATCAATGCAGAAAAACTAGGCTATAACAACGTCGAGTTTAGAGAAGGCGATATTGATGCGATGCCCGTTAACGATGCTGTTGCCGATGTGATTGTCAGCAATTGTGTGCTGAATCTTGTGCCCAACAAACAAAAAGTGATTGGCGAAATTCATCGGGTTTTAAAACCTGGCGGACATTTTAGTATTTCAGATATTGTATTGGTAGGCGATCTTCCTGATACTTTAAGAAATGATGCTGAAATGTATGCCGGATGTGTGGCAGGCGCGATTCAGAAATCAGAATACCTTCAATTAATCATAGATCAAGGTTTCCAAAACCTAACCATTCAAAAGGAAAAACCGATTACGATTCCTGATGATATCCTTATCAAATATCTTTCACAAGAAGAAACTAATGAGTTCAACAAAGGTGCCACTGGAATTTTCAGCATTACCGTTTATGCCGAAAAAGATGGCATTGCCATAGAAAAATCAAAAGTAAAACTATCGGAACTTTGGAAGAGCACGGATTGTTGTTCGCCATCTACCGGATGTTGCTAAGTAAAATAAATCAATGGACTAAACTGCCTTTGTTTTTAAAACAGACTGAAAGTCTGTTAAATTCGTGAAATTAAAAGTAAATAATTTACGCTAATACTTTCAGGGAACGAGTGAATCCGTGTAAATTCGTGAAATTCGTGTCAAAAAATTTTAGAAGATAAAGTGACATGCACTAAAGTTCATACCAGTGACCAATGCTCTAACGGGATTTCAACTTAATTTGAGATCAATAAATTGCTCAGGAAAGCCAAAATAATAGCTGATCTTAATTCTATATTTTTTGATGCCTGAGCAATTTTCATTTTTAGTATCTTCGTCGTTATGAATACACTCGATATTCGCACCGTTGATGTGGTGCAATATGTTACGCCTTTACGCGAAGGCGGCTCCATGCCCGCTATTGTTAAGGCCAGCGATGGCTTTATGTATGTCCTTAAATTTCGTGGTGCAGGACAAGGAAAAAAAGCACTTATCGCCGAATTTATCGGTGGCGAACTAGCGCGAGCCATCGGACTAAAAGTGCCAGAAGTGGTTTTTATGAACCTTGATGATTCCTTCAGCAAAACGGAACCTGATGAAGAGATTCAGGATTTACTAAAGTTTAGCGTCGGTCTTAATCTTGGTCTGCATTTTTTATCGGGCGCCATCACTTTTGATCCGTTGGTCACAGAAATAGATGGACTTTTGGCTTCTAAAGTAGTTTTGCTAGATAGTATCATCAGTAATATTGACCGCACGCCAAAAAATCCGAACGTCCTTATTTGGAACAAGGAACTTTGGATTATTGACAACGGTGCTAGTTTTTACTTTCATCATAACTGGCCAACTTGGGAAAACCATCTGACCAGAACTTTTCCACTCATAAAAGATCACGTTTTATTAGATCAGGCCACGCAAATATCAGCCGCAGCCAAGCATATTGAATTGACGTTGACCGCTTCTAAAATTGAAGAAATCATCGCGAATATTCCCGAAGATTGGTTAATCCATGAAGGCGATATATTATCTCCAGACGAGATGCGCGCCGCATACACCCAGTATCTGACCACAAAACTTTCAATGATTGACCTATTAGCAAAAGAAGCTCAAGATGCAAGATAAAGTCACTTACGAATATGCAATTATCAGAGTGGTCCCTAAAGTCGAGCGGGAAGAATTCTTTAATGTTGGGGTGCTTCTTTTTTCTAAACGGAAAAAATTCTTGGGCATTAAATATAAGATTGACACCAAAAAGCTTACAGCTTTTTCCGAGGATTTAGATATCACCATGTTGCACAACCATCTCAAAGCTTGGGAACTTGTATGTGACGGTCCTGAAAAAGGCGGAACTATTGGGCAGTTTGAATTATCTGACCGATTTAGATGGCTGGCCGCTTCACGAAGCACGATCATTCAAAGCTCAAAAACCCATCCTGGATTGTGTACAGATCCCGAAGACGAATTGGAAGCGCTTTTCAATACTTTCGTATTATAAATAACGTCGACCTTTTTTGCTTGTTACCTCATTATGAAATACTAAACCACTCATTTTTGTGGCCCTTGGTGTCTCCTTTGTGGAACTTTGTGTCACAGTTTTTCAAATAGCAACAACACGTCTCTCGTCCTATTTCCCGTAGATTTTCACAGATTGTAGATACGCAGATCAGTATATGTTTTTATGGAAGAAGCTTTGAAGTTGAATGAGCGAATTCGTTTTTTTTCGTAAATTTACATTTGAAAAAATCTAAGTTTTCGATCTTAAACCAAAGCTATTCTCTCCTGAAATACTATTTGATGTCACACCATATCTCTAAAAACCTCATCTTTTTCACGCTCGTTCTATTCGCTTTTGCAAACTGCAAAAATCCTTCCGCCAAAAAAGAAGAACGTGTTACTGAAATTCCAGAACATATCTTATTAAAGGAACAACCAAAAGACATTCCAACACCAGAAGGCATGGTTTGGGTGGAGGGCAAAACATTTACACAAGGCGCAAAACCAGGCGACCCGTTTGCATTACCAAGAGAGCAACCGGCACATAAGGTTACTGTGGATGGTTTTTTTATGGATATTACTGAAGTGACCAATAAACAGTTTAAAGCTTTTGTAGATGCCACAAATTATATAACGGTAGCAGAACGTCCCATCGACTGGGAAGACATGAAAAAAGAACTACCAGAAGGCACACCAAAACCAGCCGACAGCATCCTTCAACCCGGAAGTTTAATATTTAACAGGGATGTAAATATAGTTTCGGATATGGACAACTACACGCAATGGTGGTTGTGGAAAATTGGCGCCAATTGGAAACATCCTGAAGGTCCAAAAAGCAATATCGATGGCAAAGATAATTATCCGGTGGTGCACGTGGCTTACGAAGATGCTTTGGCCTTTTGCAAATGGGCGAACCGTCGCTTACCAACCGAAGCCGAATGGGAATCTGCTGCACAAGGAAAAGATACGGAGCACATCTATACTTGGGGTAATGACCCAAGCCTACTAAACGCTTCTGCAAATACTTGGCAAGGAACGTTTCCTGTAAAAAATGAAAGTGTCGATGGTTTTGAGTTAATTGCACCATCAAAATCCTATGCTCCAAACAGTATTGGGCTTTATGATATGCTTGGAAACGTTTGGGAATTGACCAGTGATTGGTTTAACGTGGATTATTACAAACAATTAGACCCTTCAAAACCTTTAATAAATCCGACAGGTGCTGACAAATCTTACAGTCCAGATAATCCTTATCAAAAAGAACACATTATAAAAGGCGGTTCATTTTTGTGCCATGCATCCTACTGCTCGAGTTTTAGAATTTCTGCACGCATGGGCACCAGTTTAGATTCTGGATCTGATCATGTTGGTTTTAGAACGGTGGCGACAGTGGCGATGCTGAGGAAGTAGAATTTAGACCGCTGCGCTCTTAGAATATAGAGGGTAGAAAATAGACTTGTGTCGTAAAGATTTGAACATAGGGCTTAAAATGAAAATTCTTTTTAAATCAGCATGGTTTATTAAGATTTCTAATAAATTACATATAGGGACATCATCAACTTGCGTGGCTAGTTTACCGCTAGGAAAACCTTAATCCCCTAATTAAAACAAAAAACAACCTAAACAATCATATCCTAAAGCACCACAACCCGACAAACCTTCTGGTGCTGAGTTTAAAAACCGACTGAAAGTCTGTTGCATTCGTGAAATCTGTAGCAATTGATTAATGACGAGTTTTCAAGTAGCGAGTGAATTTGTGCAAATTCGTGAAATTCGTGTCAAAATTTTAAATTTAAAGAGACTTACTTTAGAGTATGTGTCGGTATGACAAACGTTCTAGCAGCCTTGTCTGCCTGGAATCAGGAGAGGTTTAAACCTCAATTGAGGCTCATAAATCTCTTGAAAAAGAAAGAGGATTACAACTTAAATTTCAAGTCGTAATCCTCTAACATTATTTATAAATGCCCATAGAAAAGGCCTTTATTAATTTGCTGCTGGTAGTTCGCGGGTTAACCAACCTCTTCTACTCGCTGTTGCTATGGCATAAGGAGTGATCCAAAACAACCCAAAGGTGTATAAAATACTATATGAATATGCCCAAAAAGACTCTGTAAAGCTATAACGTTTTGCATAAAACAATACTGGGAAACTTGACAAAACCAAGATACTAGCAAACGTAGAGACGATGAATAGTACCGGATGCATTATAATAAAGAACAACATAAATACTAAAAACGGATAGCTCATGATGATTTTAGACGATTGACTGATAAACAATAAGCGTATTCCTATTTTAGAGCCTTCTCTAAAATTCGTGAAAACATATTTTGACATTTGAATATTTTCACGCACGTTACTTCTACCCCATCTGATAAACATTTTGTACAAGCCTTTGTAACGCTCAGGCACATTGGTATAACAGTAGGCATTTCTTTGGAAAAGCACATATTTACCTTGTTTCAAAATCATATTGGTCATGGCACGATCTTCTCCAATATCGGAAGGTTGTCCCATAAAGGTTTGATTGATCCAGTCTTCAAGACAAGCGAAAACTGCCGTTCTTTTATAGGCCGCCAAAGCTCCAGGAGTACAAAGTACAGAGTTCAAACTACTTTCTGCAGAACGTACAAATTCAAAACTCAATACAAAACTCACATTCAACATTTTCGGCAATAAAGCTCTTTCATTATTCAGAACGCGAATGTTTCCAGCGACGGCACCACAGTTTTCATTAACTACAAACGGACTCACTAAATTTCTAAGCGTATCCGTTTTTACGACAGAATCACTATCTACAGTCACAAAAACATCTCCTTTACCTAAATGAAATCCACGGTACAGCGCGTGACGTTTTCCTTTGTTTTTGGGTTGCTGATAAATAGATAAACGATCGCCCAATTTTCTTTTAGCTTGCTGCATCCAGTACCAAGTATCATCTTTACTACCATCATCAATGGCTAATATCTCTAATTTTCCTTCTGGATAATCGCTATCAGCTAAACTCATTAAGGTATCCCAAACTTGTTTTCCTTCATTGTAAGCAGGAACGATTACCGTACACGTAGGTAACTCTTCATTAGAAACAGATTTAATCGCTTTATATCTAAAATACAGATATAGATTATAAATGAAGAAAGCCGCCTTAAAGAAAAATAACCCCGTGGCGACAGTTAAAAAGATCAGTCCAAAAGTAGAGTTCACACGCTCTTCTCTGAATTGTGCAAAATCATTTTGTAAATCAAAGACCAAAAACACAGAACCAATCATCAGTATAAACGTACTGATCAAGACGAGTATACCCCATGGATTAATTGATTTTGTTGAATTTAAGCCATTAAAAAAGGAACCTTTTTTTAAAGTCCCGTTGGTTGTTTTACCTGCTACAGAAATTTTTTCCCGTTTTAAAGTTGTCGTTTCAATGTTCATATTTAGATGTATCAATTTATTGTTTTAATTAATCGCTTTCATCTAGTAATTAGCAACACCTGTGCCATCTGTAAAAAGTGTGGTTTTCAGGCTTATTTATAGAGTTGGTAGTTAAAAAGTGTGTAAATTTTACTCATGCCAAGAGATTTTACACACGTATTTACACAGTGTAAAGGTTATTCACACAATTTGCCGGTATCTTCAAAGAGCTGGAAAACGATGGATCAATGACTTTTAACAATAACCATTCAAAAGAATGGAAAAACAAAAAACCGAAGACGAATCTCCGGTTTTTAATATGCATTCAATCCTTATTTTATTCTTTTACTATAAATTCTGAACGTCTGTTCTTGTGATGCTCTTCTTCCGAACAATCAACACCATTATTACAGTTATTGACCAATTCGGTTTCACCCAATCCAACAGCTGATAATCTTGTGGCATCGATTCCGTTTGCTACTAAAGAATTTAAGGTAGATGTGGCACGACGCTGAGACAATGCTTTGTTATAAGCGTCATTACCACGGCTATCCGTATGTGCTCTGATTTGTATTTTTAAATTAGGATACTGATTGAGTGCCGCCAAGAGCTTTTCTAACTCTACTTGAGCGTCTTTTCTAATGTCAGACTTGTCAAAATCAAAATAAATAATCGGAATATTTAAAACTTTGGCCAAATCAGTTCCAGGGACTAAAGCAACCTCATTAAGCTGCAGCTTGAAACTCACTTCTTGATGGGCTAAACCTGATTGGGTCAGCGACTCATCGGCATCGTATTTATCTAAAGATGCTCTCACAAAATACGCTTCAAACTTATTTGTAAACATTCTATATTGACCGTTTTCGTTCGTATTAGCTTCCTTAAACACCTTATTCTCAGAATCAGTTAAAACAACGCTAGCATCCTTGAGAGGCAATCCTGTTTGTTTATCTATAACCGTGCCTTCAATCACAGCCGCATAAACATCAATGATTGGCAAAGTTTCTAAAAACGAATAAATGTTGTCATACACAAACTCCCTTTATAAAATAGCATTCCAATCTATGTGATTACGAAAAAAGAATCCAACTTGATTTAAAAAAACCGACGCCCTTAAATCAAGAGAAAGAATAACAATTTTAGAACAAGTGATTAAAAATCACACTCCAAAAATATCTACATGTCAAATAAGCTATTCAATTACAACTTGTAGAAAAAGAAAAAGCATTCTTCCTAATTCAGTTGAATCAAGAAGAATGCTCTTATTAGTTTTGATATTAAAAGATACTTATAGCATCATTACTCAAACTATCATAAAAATATTATTTACCGTAAAGCACATTGGTATTACCACCTCCCGTTAAACTAATATCAACAGGTGCATTGGTTTTCCAATGGCCACGTGTGAAATCTGGAACATCTATGGAATTAGAGCGGTTAGCTACAGATTGTTCGCTCAAAGGAGTAATGGCACTCCAAAGCGCCGCATCATAAACATCCTGATCTAATGGCAGTCCATTGCGCAAACAATCGATTAAGCGCCAATCCATCATAAAGTCCATGCCGCCATGACCTCCCACTTGTTTGGCCAAGTCGCCCACTCTTTTTACGATTTCTGGCGTGTATTTTTCCTCTACAGCCTTAAATTCTTGATCATTTAACCAAGAATGGCCTTTTCCGATTTTTTCTGAGGGCCACTTTCGAGCGATGGCTTCGGTACCGCTTACCAAATGAATTCGCGAATATGGCCGTGGCGAACTCACATCATGCTGAACCATGATACTTCTACCATTTTTGGTTTTAATCATGGTAGTATTCATATTGCCTCTATAATCAGCATTTTCAAAAGGCTTAAAGAAATCATCTTTGGCTGACAGATCCTTTGCCATTGGTCCCATAGAAAAATCAGCACTTGAAAGCGAGGTTAAATAATCCATTTGATCCCCACGGTTCACATTCATAATTTGACAAATCGGCCCCAAGCCATGAGTCCCATAAAGATTCCCATTGCGGCCAATATTTTCTTTTAAACGCCACATATCCTGAAAGGCATTTTTATTAAAATTCAGATCTACCAGATCATGGATATACGCCCCTTCCCCATGGACGATATCGCCAAAATAACCTTGTCGAGCCATATTTAAAGTAAGCAACTCAAAAAAGTCATAGCAACAGTTTTCGAGCATCATACAATGCATTTTCGTCTTTTCAGAGGTTTCCACCAATTCCCAGCACTCATCGATGGTTTTGGCTGCAGGTACCTCAACCGCCGTGTGTCGACCAGCGTTCATGGCATAAACCGCCATGGGTACGTGTAAATCCCAAGGGGTAGCGATATAAATCAGATCCAAATCTTCCGTATCGATCATCTCTTTCCAAGCATTTTCGGTACCGCTATAAATTTTAGGATTGTGTGAGGTACCGTCCAATAATTTCTTGGCACTTTCAGCTTGTTTCGGTCTTAAGTCACATAAAGCTTTTATTTCAACTCCTTCAATGTAGCTCATGCGTTTAACTGCTCCAGGACCGCGCATCCCCAAACCTATAAAACCAATTTTAACGGTTTCTATTTTAGGTGCTGCGTAACCTGACATGTTAAAACGAGACACGCCTCTATTAGGTGGTGTCAAAATATTTACGGCAGGACCGCAACTTACCAGTCCGCCGGCAGCCATTCCAAGCCCGGCTAATCCCGTCAGTTTTAAAAAACTTCTTCTGTTATTCGACTCGCTCATTGTATTATATATTAGATTTCTATTCTTATTATATCTCTTTAAAATGCTCAAATTTCCTATGATTTTGCAGCATATTGGTCACTCCAATAAAAATCGCATCAATCCTATCAATATCTGAAGCGCTAAATATATTAAGTTTATTAAAGACTTCAAGAGCGTTTCACTTTAAGAAATATGAATAGGACAGCATGATCATTCAAAACCACCCTATGGCCATGAAGTTTAATGAGTTCAAAGCAATTTAAAAATATGTTAAAAATTAAAATGCCTCTAAAAACATGGCGCTCTCAGAGGCATTCTATATATTAAACCAAATATCACAACTTATTCCAAGTGTCGTTCAGCATATTTATATCTGGTAACATTTTGTTTGGATCCAAAACAACACGTTGAATTTCCTTTTTAGTTTTCAAAAGATGGCTCCAGCTATTGCCACGCTGCCAGATTTCTACTGGAAGCGATATATTTTCGGTCGTGTTATCTGTATAAATCACTTGAAGCTGTACCGGCATTGGGATTTGCCCGTCATTTTCAACAGTTATAAGATAATTCCCTTGATAAGGCTCTACCGAAGAAATGCCTAAATCAATATTTCCATTTCCATAAAACCAACCTCTCCAAAAATAGGATAAATCTTCTCCAGTCGCATTTTCGATATGGTTAAAAAAGTCGTTTGGCTGCGGATGTTTATAGGCCCAATGACGGATATAACTTTTAAATGCATAATCAAAACGCTCAGGCCCCAAGATGTATTCGCGAAGCATAAAAAGACCAGCTGCAGGTTTGTAATAGGCGGTATAGCCCAAGTTTCGTGCATTGGCCACTTCTGGAGACGTATTAATGCCTTCACGGTTTTCAAAAGTGAGGTATCTTACTAAAGTACGAGGCTTATCTGTTGTACTCGGATATTCACCATTATTGAAAGCTACGGTACTAGAATGGTTGATGAACGTATTAAACCCTTCATCCATCCATGGGTAACGGCGCTCGTTATTTCCAACGATCATAGGAAACCAGTTATGCCCAAATTCGTGGTCAGTAACGCCCCATAAGTCTTCACCCACGCTTTTATAATGACAAAAACTAACGCCAGGATATTCCATTCCCCCAACATTAGCTGCAACATTTATGGCGTTGTGATAGGGATAAGGAAAATAAGTTTTAGAATAAAATTCAACAGACGCTTTCGTATATTCGGTGGAACGCGCCCAAGCGCCCTTGCCGTCACTTTCCTTAGGATAAACTGATTGTGCCAACCCTGTTTTTCCATCGCCTAAATTCATGCGCGCAGCATCCCAAATGAAGGCTTTTGAAGCAGCCCAGGCCACATCCCGTGTGTTTTCCATTTTAAAATGCCAGGTCAATGTTCCACTCGTTTTAGCTTGTGCGAGGGGCTTTCCTACTTCATTAGCCTTGATGATATAAACAGTTTTATCACTTTTTTCAGCTTGCGCCAATCGCTCTTGTTGTGTTTTGGTCAACACTTCCTTTGGATTTTGTAATATTCCTGAACAAACAACCGTTTGATTTGCTGCTGCCGTAATTTTCACATCAAAATTGCCATATTCACAATAAAACTCACCAGCACCTAAATAAGGCTCGGTATTCCAACCGACCACATCGTCAAACACCGCCACACGTGGATACCATTGGGCGATGGCGTAAATTGTTCCGCCTTCAGTTTCCAATCGTCCCATACGATCCATCCCTTCGACGGGAACCTTAAATTTGAAATTCATTTTTATGGTCACTTCGCCTCCTTTGGCTGCTAATGGTTTATCCAAGAAAAGCTGCATTCTGGTATCGTTTACCAAATATTTTGAAGATGTTCCTGTTTTTGTGACTGCAGAAACATTCGACAATTCAAAACCGCCTTCCACATCGCCATTGTAACGATTCCCCAAAACCGGCGTAGTTAATGTGCCGCGAGAGGTTTCGGTAAAACGATCCTGTTCCAAATACAACCAGATAAAGTCCAAGGTTTCTGGGCTGTTATTAATGTAACGAATGGTAACACTACCAGCAACGGTATGATTTTTTTCATCTAAAGTCACTTCCAAATTATAATCGGCAGCATTCTGCCAATACTCTGGACCTGGCTTTCCGGAAGCCGTGCGATAAACGTTCCCTTGTCGATACGATATATCGTCAAAAAGATGTTGATTTCCATAATTTGCTTCCTGAGCAAAAACTGAAAAGGAAAAAACGAAAGCCAACATTGCGAGTAAGGCGTTGCTCTTAAAGTATGTCATGTATTAAATTTTAAAATAGAATTTGATAGCGAAGATACTAATTTGAGGGCAAGTATATTAAAGTTATCTGTTAGAAGTTTACTATCTGATCAAACCTTCACAAGGTTCAAATACGTCCATTTTATGATATGATTAGCAGAATCTTCCTAAAACCTTAATGCTGATAACACCGCCCATTACCGCTTTTAGTCATTCGTTTGCAACGTGCTCCTAATTTTGTTTTCCCAATGCATTGGGTAGAAGTTGAATTTGTAGATGCTTTTGGATCAACAGTCGATTTATTGGAAGTGGACATGATGCCTAAGCTATTGCCCTTGACATTCGGCTTGCATACCGAGCACGCTGTGTATCTCAGCTCTAAAACCTTATCAAAAGCGATTTCATTTTTAGAGTTCTTAAGATAATGACAGGTACTTTTATGATATTTCTCTCCTGTAGTGGTCACATATACGCTTTGCGCAGACAGGTTAACAGCAAAGAACATGAGATTAATAAAAAGAAAGAATTTTATCAATTTCATTTAACCACTGCTTTTTTCTTCATTTGGGAGTCACGCCATTCCCAAGGCGCTATTGGATTCGAATCTTGCCAAAGTCCGATTTTAGATTTCCGGGCCTTATCCTCCATCTGCTGCAAGGTTTTATCTTTTGAATACTGCACATAATGCCACGCCCAACCATTTTTGACCAATTCATGACATAAACTTAAATTATCATCATAAATGACATTAGCGATATAGCGTTTGTATCGGTCTTTGGATTGAACCTTGATAGTTACGGTTTTTCCAAAGATGGCTTTGGAAGTAAACGCTGTGGCCTTTGTAGAAAACGCCTGCTTTTTTTCTGGACAGTCAATATTTGCCAATCGCACTTTTATCAGTGTTGAATCTGCTGTAAGGAGCTTGAAGGTATCGCCATCCATAATGCCCACTACTTTTCCTGTAAAGGGTTGGGAAAAACAACTAAGTGAAATAAAAAATAATAAAACAAATACTCGCATGAAGGTTTAAACTTTGGGGCTTATTTAGAAGGCCAAGATAGCGTTTTTATAAGATTGGGGTTTTACAAAAAAGACAATGGTACTAATTGATGCAACATGCCAAGTAACACCACATTCGATGGTTGGCAGGAAATGCCGTGGATGTTTTTAGAAAGAGCTACTGTTTTTCCTTGATTATTAAACATAAAAAAAACATGCAGTTTACCGCATGGCCTTATCTTTATTCAAACTTCCCTCGATTCAACTCAGCCGGTATCAAAAACATCGTAATGTTTACCATTATTTTATCACTTTCAAAACCTCACTCATTATATTTGCAATCAAACTAACATTCCAAATGCTGAAAAAAATACGAATCGACTCCTTTGTCATCGCGATAGTTATTAGTATTCTCCTTGCTTATTTATTCCCACAATTGGGCGCCTCCAATAGTCCCGTGCCCATGAATTTGATCAGTAGTCTGGGCATTTCGTTCATCTTTTTTTTCTACGGACTGAGTTTAAGTTCGCAAGCCTTGAGAGACGGACTTAAAAACTGGAAGCTTCATGCGTCGGTTCAAGGGTCTACTTTTTTATTATTTCCACTACTTATTTTACCGTTCTTCCCTTTAGTGAAAGACACTTCTTATGAAATTTTGTGGTTGGCCTTTTTATTTATGGCGGCTTTGCCCTCTACCGTTTCATCCTCGGTGGTCATGGTATCTATGGCAAAAGGCAACTTACCTGGAGCCATCTTTAATGCCAGTATTTCAGGGATTATCGGCATCATCCTCACCCCGATTTGGCTATTGCCGTTTATAAAACAAACCGATGTTGCCTTCGACTTTTCTGCCATTTATTTACAACTGATAACCGAGATTGTGATTCCGTTAGCATTAGGATTATTGCTACGAAAGTTTCTTGCAGCATGGGCTATGAAACACAAACGTACCTTGAATAAATTTGACAAATTCATCATTTTACTGATCATTTATAAGAGCTTTGTACACTCATTTGAAGACAGAATTTTCAGCAGCGTGAGCCTCCTTGAAATGCTGGTCATGGTCGCCTTGGTTGTCGTGTTATTTGTTGTGGTATATGCTCTGACAGGCTGGATCGGAAAAGTATTAAAATTCAATCATGCCGATCAAATCACGAATCAGTTTTGTGGCACCAAAAAATCATTGGTGCATGGCACTGTTTTTTCCGAAGCCTTATTTGGCCAAACCAACATTGTCGGTATTATTTTATTGCCGTTGATGATATATCACGCCCTTCAGATTTTAATTATAAGTGTGATTGCTACAAAAAAAGGAAAGGAACTGATGGAAATTGAGGAGTTGATTTAAGATCACGGAATTTCCAATATATAAAATACAGTGTTACTTGGTAGTGATTTTTATTTTTCAAGCGCTTCTACGCTTAAAACAAACCTTTATAATCTTGCACAATACGCTCTAAACCAAAAATCAACGACTTTGAAAACACGGGGCCTTTAACTATATTAGAGATCACTTAAAAACTAAACTCATGAATTCAATAAAAATCATCGGTGCCATTTTAATCCTTGTCAGTATAGGCTTTGGATATCTCGGCTTCAATAAGGTTGCCGACAACACTGCAGAAGTAAAATTTTTAGGATTAAAAATCGACGCTTCAAACGAATCTGGAAAACAACAAGGGTATATTTATTTAGGACTGGCAGCCATCCTTTTAGCAGGAGGAATTTATACCATCAACAAGTCTAAAAAATAAACCTTTGGCGGTATATTAAATAGAAAAAGGTCGTTCGAAAATTAATTTCAAACGACCGCCTTAATTTCTATAAAGTAAGCTTCTTATTATTTCTTAGACATCAATACCGTATCAATAACATAAATGATACCATTTGAAGCGGGAACGTTAGCTAAAACCACTTGTGCTTTTTTACCAGATCCATCTTTGATCACAAATTTATCGCCATTCATTGAAGCCGTCAATTCATCCCCTTTTACAGTTTTAAAGGTATACGATCCGTTTCCACCTTTAATGTCAGCCATCAATTTATCTGAGGTAATAATTCCAGGAACCACATGATAGGTCAACACATCGGTTAACATTTTCTTGTTTTCTGGCTTCATCAAATCATCTCTTGTTTTTTGAGGCAATTTCTCAAAAGCTTGATTGGAAGGTGCAAACACCGTGTATTCTCCTGGTTCAGACAACATGGTCGCCAAGTCGGCCGCTTTTAAAGCACTCACCAAAGTTGACAGATCCTTATCAGCCATGGCTTTACCAGCAATACTGTTTGCTTGCGCTTCTTCTTTGAGCTTGGTTGCCTTAGCTTCTTGAGCTTTCATTTCATTTTGAGCTTTTTCAGCATTTTCCATTTCAATACGCTCGTTTTCCATTTTAATTTGTTGCTCTTTCTTTTTACCATCTTCACAAGAGGACATAAAAACAAAAGCTGTCAATGCAACTGCAAGAATTAGATTAGTTTTTCTAATAGCCATAATATCATTATTTATTGGTTTATGTTAATATATACGTTTGAAAACTATTTTTAGAACTTTATTAATATACATTTAACATTTAAACTCTAAATTTAATACAAATAATACAATAGTACTCAATTTTACATCTGAGGTATTAATTATGGTATTAACGGACGTTCGTAAACATGTAATAGGATAGATTTGCACACTTAGATCAACGTGATTGGAAGAAAAAGAGAACGCTAACAAAAAACCTATAAAAAAGAAATATAGGATTGTCAGAATAATGCTAAGAATTATTCTGGGCATCTTCTTGTTCTTATTTCTCGTCCTACTTTTTATCCGAAGTCCTTGGGGGCAAGGCATTATTATTGACAAGGCCACTGCTTACGTTTCCAATAAAACCCACACCAAAGTTGAAATTGAACGTCTGTTTCTCACTTTTGATGGCAATCTTCAAATCGAAGGTTTATTCCTTGAAGACACCAAAGGCGACACCTTAATCTATTCAAAATCCCTGGAAGCCAATGTGCCTTTATGGACGATGATTCGCGGCGAAGGCATTGGTGTTGACGCACTTAAATGGCAAGGTTTACGTGCCAACATCATCCGTAAAGATTCGATTTCAGGTTATAATTTCCAGTTTTTAATTGATGCTTTTGCATCCAAAAAAACAGCTCCTATAGCAGCTGACACTACGGCCGCACCCTTAAATATCGTCATAGGAAAGCTCAATTTCAAAGATTTTGACATCGTTTTTGAAGATGAGGTCGTCGGAATTGACAGCCGATTTAAAATTGGAGCGCTCGATGCCGCCATGAAAACCACCGATTTGGAACACATGAAGTTTGAAGCATCGGATTTAAAATTATCTGATACGCGCATCAAATTCATCCAAACCCCTGTTCCCAAAATTCCTGAAGAAAATCCAGCGCCTTTGCCTTCCATATCAGTCGACAATTTGACCTTGACCAACGTGTTTGCCGATTATCAATCGTACAGCGACCGCATTGCAGCAGAAGTTGATATAAAAGATTTGTTTGCAGCAATCCCAAAAGTTGACTTGGCCAATAGCGATTTTGAAGTCAAAACCTTTCGTCTTAAAAATTCGTCGGTCGTACTCCATACCGAAACGGAGTCCAACATTGTAACCCAAAAAGTAGCAGAAGCGACTGAAGCTATCAAACAGGATATTAAAGCTTTTGAATGGCCAGAACTACGTTTAGCAGTAGGCGATCTTGATCTTGAGAATAATAAATTCAGCTATTTTGTCGCTTCCGCAGAAGCTAACGCGGGCAATTTCAACCCGAATGCGATTGTTTTAAGCGATTTGAATATTCAAGCCAACAACATCAATCTGAAAGATAAAACCGCAGAACTTCATATCGAAAAATCGAATTTCAAAGAGATTTCAGGAATCGACTTAAAGGAATTGAGCCTTAAATTTAATGCAGACGACCATACTTTAAAAGTTACTGATTTACGGGCTGCACTCAACAATAACAGCGTCAACGCTAATTTACGCTTGGATTATCCAAAGCTATCTGCGCTGATTGAATCTCCAGAAAAATCGAAGGTTGACCTTAATATTCCAACATTTGAAGTCTCTTTAAAAGATGTGTTCCTGATTCAACCGCAACTGAAAAAAAACCCATACCTCAACACTTTAAGCAAACACTTACTGACGGGGAACGCCAAAGGGAACGGCTATCTGTCTGACATCAATATCGATCACATGAAGGCCAATTGGGGAAACACACACATTTCGGCCAATGGAAAACTTCAAAATGTAACCAATCCTAATAATTTAAAATTCAACATTCCAAGTTTCTCGGCGATTACAAAACGCTCTGACATCATTCAATTTGTAGATGAAAAAAAACTGGGCGTTAGTTTGCCGGAAGATGTCAAATTAGTCGGAAACCTGAAAGGAAATCCCAACGACATTTCTGCTAACGCTACCTTGACCACCACGCAAGGTGCGGCTTCTGTTGCTGGCTATTTTAAAAACGGAAAAACCATGGAGTTTGATGCCGATCTTTCCATTGATGCTTATAAACTGAACGAATTGCTGAAAAACGAACACTTGGGCACTTTAAGTTTAAATGTAAAAGCCAACGGAAAAGGTAAAAACATCAACGATCTGGACGCTAATGTCGAAGCCACTATTTCGAGTTTTAAATACAATAATTACGACATCAAGGATTTAAAATTGGTCGGCGATATCAAAAATGGACGTGGTAAAGTCACTTCTAAATATAAAGATTACAATCTGGACATGGATTTATACGGCACAGTCGTTTTAGACTCTATAGCACCCGAAGCCACCCTCGAACTTAATATTATTGGCGCCGATTTGCAGGCTTTAGGACTCATGGATCGTGAGGTTAAAACAGCTATGAAAATCTATGTCGATTTTAAAGGAAATGCAACAGATTATGATGTGGCTGCTATTGTCGATAATGGCGTTATGGTATATGACAACAAATCTTATTTGACCGGCGATTTAAATGCCCTAGCGCATGTGACTAAGGACACAACGTCGGTTTCCATTAAAAACAAATTGGTGGATGTTTTGCTTGAATCCAACACCGATCCGCAAACTTTCGTAAAATCCGTAAAACGTCATTTGTTCAGCTATTTCTATCCTGATGAAAAAGTGCCCGATAGCATTACCAATCCGGTCAATTTAAAATTTAGAGGTAAAATCATTCAGGCCCCTATTTTAAATCAAGTGTTTTTGGTCAATGTCAAAGATTTGGACACCGTTAAGATTGCTGTCGATTTTAACGAAATAGAGCGAAAACTGAAAGCTAATATTACGGCGCCACATATTAATTATAGTGGTTATGAGCTGGACAGTCTTGCCTTCTCGATGGATACCGATCAGGACAAGTTCATTTTTGACCTTGGTTTCAACAGAATTAAGGCAGGCCCATTCGATATTCCAAAAACAAAACTCACAGGAGACCAATCCAATAATGAACTCTCTTTAGCATTCACTGCGTATCATAAAAAGGAGATCCTGACACAAATTACCAGTAAAATCACGGGCGACAGGAAGCAATTGCGCTTTCATGTAATTCCTGAAGATTTGATTTTAAATAAAACACCTTGGTTTGCGCCAGAAGACAATGAAATCCTGATTGGCGAAAAGAAGATGGTCTTTAATGATTTCCTTTTTAGTCATGACAACCAGTCTTTTGAAATTACGGATAAACTTGCTTCTATGTCGACAGAACATATTGCGGTGCATTTTCAAAATTTCAAGCTGAGCGAATTCTTAAATTACCTTAATCCCGATAAAGATTTGGCTACCGGAAATCTGAATGGCGACTTCATTTTGGAATATCCTTTTACCAATACTGGTATTATTGCCGATTTAGATGTTTCGAAATTGAGCTTCATGCAAGTTGATCTGGGAAATTTGAGCCTTGATGCGAAATCACTCGGAAATAACAGTTATGATTTTAATGTCGATATGAACGGCGGCGAAATCGATCTGGATTTCAAGGGCGATTATGTAGCAATTCCAGGTGGAGCCAAACTCAATTTGAATTTGGACATCAATAAATTCAACATGAAAGCACTAACCGGATTCTCACAAGGCGAACTCACAGAGACCGACGGCAGCTTTTCAGGGAAATTTAAATTGAACGGTACCCTCGCCGAACCAAAATATGAAGGCTCTCTGAATTTTAATAATGCCGATTTCAAAATAAAGAAGTTCAATGCAGGATTCAAACTTGCTGATGAAACCATAAATATCGACAACGTTGGCATGTCTATGGATAATTTCACCATTAGGGACGAAAATAAAAACACCTTGGTTGTTACTGGTAAAATAGGCCAGAAATCCTTTATCAACCCAACCTTTGATCTAAAAATTAAAGCCGATAAATTTCAAGTGCTCAATGCCACAAAAGAGGATAACGAATATCTTTTCGGAAAAGTGAGCTTTGATGCCGATGCTCAAATTACTGGCGATTTACAAATACCTAAAATTGACATCAAAGCAACCGTCGGTTCAGACACCAATGTTACCTACGTATTACATTCTGCCGCCGTAAATATTGAAGAACGTGACGGCGTGGTTGTTTTCGTAAATCGCGAAGATCCAGATGCGATTTTAACCAGAACAGAAGGAAAAACAGCCACCATTACCGGATTTGACATGAATGCTTTATTGAAGATTGGAAAAGATGCGACGGTGACCATCGTAATCGACGAGTCCACTGGTGATAATTTTAAAGTATCTGGAGCAGGAGATTTAAACTTCAACATGAAACCTAATGGCAATATGTCTCTTGCGGGTGTTTACGAAGTGTCGAGTGGCCATTATGAGATGAACCTTTACAATATTGTTAACCGAAAATTCAATCTTGTTCCAGGCAGTCGCGTAACCTGGTCTGGCGATCCATTTGATGCCAAGTTGGACGTCAAGGCGCTTTATGAGGTCAAAACATCAGCCTCTGCCTTGATGGCGCCTACAACGTCTGGCTTGGATGATGCCTCCAAAGGAAAATACCGTCAGGTGCTCCCATTTTATGTCTATCTCAATATTGATGGACAATTGATGGCACCAAAAATAGCCTTCAGTCTGGACATGCCATCCGATGACCAAGGCGCTGTTAGCGGACAAGTATATGGCCGAGTGCAACAGCTTAACCAACAGGAAGACGAACTGAACAGACAGGTGTTTTCGTTATTGGTATTGAATCGTTTTTATCCTGATCCAGGAAGTGATGGTAGCGCAGGTGGCGTGGCATCCATAGCAAGAGACAACCTAAATGACGCCGTTTCTGACCAGCTTAACATGTTTTCTGATAAACTATTGGGCAACAGCGGTTTCGAACTTAATTTTGGCTTGGACAGTTTTACAGATTACCAAGGAAGCAGCCCACAAGATCGCACCCAATTAGATGTTGCTGCAAAGAAAAAACTTTTCAATGATCGATTAATTGTAAGCGTAGGGAGTGAAGTTGATGTTCAAGGCAGCAGCCCCACAGGCCAAGACACCCCGATTATTGGCAATGTCAGCATTGAATATCTTTTAACAGAAAATGGCCGCTACAGAATCAGAGGTTTTCATAAAAATGAATATGAAAATGTCATTGACGGACAGACTGTAGTGAGTGGAATTGCATTGATATTTACTCAGGAATTTAATAAATTTAAAGAGCTTTGGGAAGGATTATCAAAAGGAACAACCACAACTGAAAAAGAAGAAAAAGCAAAGTTAAAGGCCAAAAAGAAAACTCAAAAGGCAGAAGAAAAAAGCACTACGGATAGCTTGGAGAAAGAGAATAAGCAATAACGAACGCCTCGTTCCATCAAAAAAGCAATCCGATAGCAAACGTAAAAACATTGAATTTGAAACGACATCTAAAATACATCCCTATTCTCCTTTTCATTTTTGGAAGCTTCTACTCATGCAGTATCTCCAAATATATTCCTGAAGGCGAACGTTTATACTCAGGCGCAAAGTTAAAAATTGAATCAGATTCCATTATCAAATATGAAGACCGTTTAAAAGCCGAACTCGAAACCGTGATGCTCCCAGAGCCCAACACAAAGATTTTAGGAATAAATCTGGGTCTTTATTATTACTATAAAAACCAAAAAGAACACCCAGGGTTTATCAATCGTTGGCTCTATAAAAAACTGGGACAAAAGCCCGTTTATCAATCCGCTGTAAAAACTTTTGATGTTGAACAATTGCTGGTCAACCGACTTGAAAACAGAGGCTTTTTCTACAGTACAGCAACTTCCAAATTTAAAGAATCAGATAAAAGAGCTTCGGTCACTTATACCGTCAACGTACCGAGCCCATATCGTATGGAAACATACCAAGTGGACTCCTTACCTGCTCCAATAGATGAAGAAATTGAGGAACTCGTCAAAAATTCCCGTATGAGAAAAAACATGCGCTTCGATTTACCTCGCATGAAGTTGGAACGACTGCGCATCGATGCAGAACTAAAAAAACGAGGCTATTATAATTTCAACGAAGGCTTTCTGATTTTTGAAGCGGACACTAATAGATATGATAACAAAAAATTCGATTTGTTTCTCAAATTAAAAAATGCGGTTCCCGAAAAATCCATCGTTCCTTATAGAATTTCTAAGGTTAACATTTATCCTAGTTACGAAATCTCCGATTCCATTCAAGCAACCACCACACGTTATAAAGACAAAAATTACATTGAGAAAGAAGTGTTTTTCAAGCCGAAATATTTAGATCCTTTCATCCAACTTAAAGAAGGTGAACTTTATAATCCAGAAACTTCACGCAATACGGCCAGACGGCTATCGACCATTGGCGCTTACAAATATGTCAATATTCTATATAGGGAAATCGACAGTTTGGCCACAGACAGTTTAGGTCTTTTGGAAGCCAATATCTATTTGTCCCCTTTAAACAAACGCGCTTTTCGTGCCGAATTGCAAGTAGTTACCAAATCGAATAGCTTTTCAGGCCCTGCTTTAGCATTAACTTACAGCAACCGCAACCTTTTTGGTGGCGGAGAAACCTATAACACCACTTTAAAAGTTGGCTATGAAGCCCAATTGGGAGGCGGGAAAAGCACAGGAAAAAGTAGTTTAGAGTTCGGCTTAAAGAATGAATTGATATTTCCGCGTGTACTTTTCCCTGTCAAAATTAATGATGATTTCTTCAAATATTCCATTCCAAAAACCAAAACATCTATTAGCATTGATTATCTTGACCGAACACAGCTCTATACCTTACTTTCTGGGACGGCTTTATTTGGGTATTATTGGGATGCTAACAGATATGTGACCCATCAAATTAATCCGATTTCCGTGAGCTATACTGATCTCAGGAAAACCACTCCAGAATTTGAACAGATTCTTGAAGACAATCCATTTCTTAAACGCAGTTTTGAACAACAATTTATTTCTGGCCTCAATTATTCATTTACTTATAACGAGATGATTGATGGGCAAAAAACTCATCAAATGTATGTGAATTTCGCATTGGATGTGGCCGGAAACTCCATCAGTCTATTAGCGAAGAAGCATGAAGCGGGCGCTCCAAAGACAGTCTTTGGTTCAGAATACGCACAATATGCCAAAGCAGATCTTGATTTCCATTACCACTTAAATTTTGGCAAACAGCAAACTATAGCAGCACGCTTGTTTGCTGGCTATGGTTTGGCCTATGGCAACTCTGATGTGATTCCTTTTGTAAAACAGTATTATGCCGGCGGCCCTTATAGCGTTCGCGCATTCAAAATCCGCTCTTTAGGCCCAGGCACTTATAACGCCGATGAAGACGTCAATAATCCCACCGGACAAAATTTCGATAAGACAGGAAATATCCGACTGGAAGCAAATCTTGAATACCGATTCCCTATTTATTCTTTTTTTAAAGGCGCCATTTTTGCGGATGCCGGAAACATTTGGAACTCTAAAGAAAACCCAACCTTTGGCGGAAAGGACAAATTTACTAGCAATTTCATAAACGAATTGGGTATGGGCGCCGGCGTTGGTCTTCGAGTGGACATCCAAAGCTTTGTCATCCGATTCGATTTGGCAGCTCCTTTTCATGATCCGTCACTTCCCAAAAAACAACGTTTCAATTTTGACATAGCCAATCCTATCTTGAATTTCGCGATTGGGTATCCGTTTTAACTGTAGTCAGAATTGCATATATTCCCAAGCCACAATTATAGCTTAGACGTTGCTTTTCAAAATTAAATGTAATAACTTTGTAATAACATTTTAGAATTATGGAAGCAGCAATCATAAAAATAGGAAATTCAAAAGGGTTGCGATTGAGCAAAACTATTTTGGAAAAGTATAACATTCAGGATAAAGTACAATTAATCCTTGAAGACGATCAAATCATCCTCAGACCTATCGGCGAACCTCGAAAAGGATGGGGAAAAGCATTCAAAAAAATGAATTTGGATAACGACGATCAACTATTGATGGATGCCGTATTTGAAGATGAAAACTTTGAAGAATGGAGCTAAAGCAATACATGATTGTTTTGGTCAATTTGGATCCAACAATCGGAAGTGAAATTCAAAAAACCAGACCTTGCGTCATCATTTCGCCCAACGAGATGAACATGTATTTGAACACGATCATTATTGCTCCTATGACTTCTAGCTTGAAAAAATACCCCACACGAATTTTGGTCAAACATGGCGGAAAAAGTGGAATGATTGTTATCGACCAAATTCGAACGATTGACAAATTCAGAATTATCAAAACATTTGAAACATTAACGAAAACAGAAATAAGCACCTGCAAAGCGATTCTAAAAGAGACTTTTGTAGATTAATAATAGTATCAATGAATATAGAAAACAAAAACAAGTTCATGCTCGAGGCAGTCACTGCGGCGCTGAAAGGCATGCAAAATAATGAAGGCGGTCCGTTTGGCTGCGTCATTGTCAAAGATGGAGAAATTGTAGGACGTGGTAATAACAAAGTGACTTCCAACAACGATCCTACGGCACATGCCGAGATCATGGCCATCCGTGATGCTTGTAAAAACCTGAATACGTTCCAATTGGAAGGCTGTGAAATATATACTTCTTGCGAACCTTGCCCAATGTGTTTTGGCGCTATTTATTGGGCACGACCAGACAAGGTATTTTACGGTTGTAGCCAACAAGATGCTGCCGATATTAACTTTGATGACGAATTCATCTACAAGGAAATCGAATTGCCTTATGAAAAACGAAGCATTCCGTTTGAACAATTGGCACGAGATATCGCCTTGGAACCGTTTCAAAAATGGAGCGAGAAAGAAGATAAAACGGAATATTGATTTAAACTTCTAATTTGTATATTTAATACCAGTATTGTCCGACAAAAGAACCTTGACCACTGCGTTGATAGAAAATAGACTTATTACGTAAAGCATTGAAGACATTAGGCTCAACTTTTTAACAGGACAGCATTAAATTAATATTTCAAAGGTGTAATCATTTTTGATTTTCTTCGACCTAAAACTAACCCTTAACTTTTTCATAAACTATACTAAAACCCTAAAAACCAATGCAAAAGACATATTACGACCCCGCAGATCTCAAGAAATTTGGGAAAATATCAGAATGGAATGAAGAGCTTGGCAGCAAGTTTTTTGACTATTACAATTCGGTTTTTAAGGAAGGTGCCTTATCTGAGCGCGAAAAATCGCTGATTGCACTTGCTGTATCACATACCATCCAATGCCCTTATTGCATTGACGCCTATACCGGCGATGGCTTGAAGCGTGGTATTACCAAAGAAGAAATGATGGAAGCCCTTCATGTGGCTGCGGCTATTCGTGGCGGTGCATCCTTAGTGCATGGCGTTCAGATGATGAACAAAGTGAATAAATTAGAAATGTGAGCAGTGAACCAATCCTGATTTTTCATCAGGATTGTGTAAATCGCTCATCCCGATATTTCATCGGGATCTGTCGAATAAATGCTTGAAGCTCGAAACATGAAGCATGAAGTTGGAAGCTGCAAGATCCAAGCGAGAAGAACAAAGATGGAAGATCAAAATTAAAAGCATGCCCGCCCGCACGTAGCTTTTTTGAAGTCGGGAACACCAAGGTTCGAAGCCTCAAAACTTGGAACTTAAAACCTTATATATTAAACAAATCAATGATTAAGTCCTTACATAAGCGCGATAGCGAATTAACAAACAGTAAAAGGCAACTCGAAATTTTATCGAATGGCATTTTCCAGAATGGCGATTTACCAAAATTCAAAGATAAAATTGCCGAAACCGGACAGTTTCCGCTAACCGCCAAAAAACTTGAGATTCTGCAAATTAATGTAGGCTATATGTGCAATCAAGTTTGCGAACATTGCCATGTGGATGCTGGTCCAGATCGAAAGGAAATAATGACCCGAGAAACGATGCTGCAGTGCTTGGAAGTCATTAAAAACACAGGTGCGCATACGTTGGATTTAACAGGTGGCGCCCCAGAAATGAATCCAGATTTTCGATGGTTTGTGGAAGAAGCCTCTAAAGTTGGCGTCAAGGATTTTATCGTGCGTTCAAATTTGACGATCATCAGAGCCAACAAAAAATATTACGACCTGCCTGAGTTTTTCAAAGCACACAACACCCATGTCATTTCCTCAATGCCGCATTGGACTAAAGGGAAAACTGACAAACAACGTGGCGATGGTGTTTTTGACAAATCGATAACAGCTTTGCAACAACTAAATGCTGTAGGTTACGGTATGCCGGATAGCGATTTGCGATTGGATTTGGTTTACAATCCATCTGGTGCATTTTTACCAGGCAATCAAGCGAGCATGGAAAAGGACTTTAAAAAAGCATTAATGGATGATTTCGGAATCCAATTTCACAATTTATTTACCATTACCAATTTGCCCATCGCTCGATTTTTGGATTACTTAATTGCTTCCGAAAATTATGAAGATTATATGTACGCGCTCGTGGAAGCTTATAATCCAACAACCGTAAAAAATGTGATGTGCACCAATACCCTTTCTATTTCTTGGGATGGCTATCTATACGACTGCGATTTTAATCAAATGCTAAATTTGTCTGTAAACAGCAAAGTCAAACATATTTCCGACTATAACGAAGAACTTTTAGAGGGCCGAACCATCATGATTTCGCAACATTGTTATGGCTGTACCGCTGGCGCAGGAAGCAGCTGTCAAGGGAGCGTAACTTAGACGAAGTTCAAATTGAAATTGAAATTCAAGTTTGAAAAACTCTGTGATATTTGGGAAAATAATATTTAAGTGCTAGACTTAAAAATTTAGACACTTTTCTTCTAAGTTCCACGGAAGGGTAATTAAAATTTTCGACTTAAAATTCGACTAAAATTCGATTTCAATTTCATTTTCACTTCAAATCGGCTGCTGAGCTTGTCGAAGTATCAATTTTATCGCGCTCCTTGCGGACAACTTAGCGTACCTTGAGGTTAATAACCAATTTATTATTCATTTTCCCGTTTCAACTTCGTTTTCAATTTCAACTTCAATTTCAACTTCAATTTCCTCAGATTTTCCATCCTTTTTCCCGAACTTTGAATATTGAATATCAAACCTCGAACTTTCAAGAATGGGTATACTTACCACTAAAGACACGGATGGAGACAATGAAATAAGCTATAACTTTCATTTTCCAACTTCCAAAAAAGCATTGATCATTTTTACTCGAAATCCTGAATTAGGCCAATGTAAAACGCGATTAGCAAAAATGATCGGGGATGTAAATGCGCTTGAAGTCTACAAGTATCTCCTTAATCATACAGCATCCATTTCAAAAGACATTAAAGCAGACCGTTATGTTTTCTATTCTGAAAAAATAAAAAACGAAGACCTTTGGGACTCTAACATCTTCAGAAAAAAACTGCAAAAAGGAGACGATTTAGGAGCACGAATGTCCAATGCTTTTTCAGAATTACTGGAAATAGGCTACAAAAAAGTTGTTATTATTGGCAGTGATCTTTTGGATCTAGATGCCGACCTCGTCAACACTGCTTTTGCAAAACTTGACTTTAATGATGTCGTTATCGGACCGGCACTGGATGGCGGCTATTATTTATTGGGCCTAAAAAATCTTTATCAAAACCTATTTGAAAACAAAGCTTGGGGCACTTCTTCAGTGTTAAAGGACACTTTAAAAGATCTTCAAAACAGCAAAATTCATTTATTGAAAGAATTAAATGATATTGATACCTTTGAGGACATGCAACATTATAATGAACTCAATCAATTTTACAATCCACATGATTAAATCTATAAAAGAAACCACCGATTATTTACAACAAAAAGGCTTCGAAAGTCCAGAAATAGGCATCATCCTTGGCACTGGACTAGGCCAATTGATCAATGAAGTTGAAATACTACATGAAGTAAGCTACAATCACATTCCAAATTTCCCAACCGCAACGGTCGAATTCCATAAAGGCAAGCTCATTTATGGTATTTTAGAAGGTAAAAAAGTCATCATAATGCAAGGCCGTTTTCACATTTATGAAGGCTATTCGCTTCAAGATGTGACCTACCCGGTCCGTATTATGGAAAAATTAGGTATTCACACCCTTTTAGTTTCTAATGCTTCGGGTGCCATCAATCTCAATTATAAAAAAGGAGAATTGATGCTGATTGATGATCATATCAATCTTCAAGGCAGTTCGCCATTGGCTTTTAAAGGTGTGGAACATATGGGAGAACGTTTTGCCGACATGAGCGCTCCTTATGATCCAGAGATCAATTCCAAATTTGAACAGATTGCAAAAACTCATAACATCACGCTTCACAAAGGTGTTTATGCCAGTGTGGTGGGCCCGCAATTGGAAACAAGAGCCGAATACCGAATGCTGAAAATTATTGGTGCCGATGCCGTGGGGATGAGTACGGTTCCTGAAATTATTGTGGCCAATCACTTAAAATTAAAAGTGGCGGCGGTGTCAGTTTTGACCGATGAATGCGACCCAGAGAATCTCAAACCAGTAGATATCACAGAAATTATTGGAATGGCCGAAAAAGCAGAACCTCAAATGATTGTTTTATTTAGAGAGTTGATTAAGAATTTGTGATTTTTGAGACATCACCTTTCAGGTTTCTAAAACCTGAAAGGTCTCTTGAATAGCCAAAATCTAGAAACATGAGCTAAAATCTACAAGTATCGCTTAATTACATTTTTTTAGAATGGAGAAGATTGAAGAAGGTCATTATTATCACATTTATAACAGAGGAAATAATCGAGACATTATTTTCTTTGAACATGATAACTATATGTATTTTCTAAAACTCCTTCAAAAGCATATTGAACCAAATTGCAGTATTTTTTGTTATTGCCTACTTCCTAACCATTTCCATTTATTATTGAGAGTTAATGACAACCTATCAAATCCATCTCAACAGTTCTCAAATTTATTCAATGCATACACCAAAGCGATGAATTTGAAATATAAAAGAACCGGAAGCATTTTTCAGAAACCATTCAAAAGAATTAAGATACTTAAAGAAGAGTATTTAAAAGCTCTAGTTTTATATATTCATCTTAATCCTGAACATCATGATTTATCCAATGACTTTTCAAAATATTCATATTCCTCTTATAAATCGCTTTTATCCAATTTACCCACCAAAATTAAAAGAGATGAAGTGATTTCGTGGTTTGAGGATTTGGAAAATTTTAAGCATGTCCATCTGCGAAGAAAAATGATGATGGACAACGAAATGGAAAATCTTTATATTGAATAAAAACGTAACCAGACCTTTCAGGTTTTGAAAACCTGAAAGGCCTCTCGCAAACTATGGAAAAATACATCGACATTATCTTAAAATCCTATACTGGTTATTGGCGTTACCTCAAATATGAGTTAATTGACATCTCCCATTGGGACAACTATTTTTACGGACTAATTGTGATTTCGTTATTGGTTTGGGCGCTTGAAGCTATGTTTCCTTGGCGGAAAGACCAATCCATATTTAGAGAAGATTTTTGGTTGGACACTTTTTATATGTTCTTCAATTTCTTCCTTCTGAATTTAATTGTTCTTATCGCATTATCAAATACAATTGCCGAGTTTTTCAATGATATTCTTGGTGTTTTTGGCTTGCATATTAACAGCTTACAGGCTTTCAGTGTTAACGATGTCCCGGGCTGGTTGGGCTTGCTCATTTTCTTCATCATCACTGATTTTGTCCAATGGAACACCCATCGATTATTACATCGTGTGCCATGGCTTTGGAATTTCCACAAAGTACATCACAGTGTGAAGGAAATGGGATTCGCTGCACATTTGCGCTATCATTGGATGGAACCTGTAGTTTATAATTCTTTGTTGTACATTCCTATTGCCATTATTGGTGGCTTTGATGCGCAAGATGTTGCCATTGTTTATTTCTTCTCCATTGTTATTGGACATTTGAACCATGCCAATTTGGGTTGGAATTACGGACCTTTAAAATATATTCTTAACAATCCGAAGATGCATATTTGGCATCATGTGAAAGAACTTCCTGAAGATAAACAGCACGGCATCAATTACGGATTGACTTTGAGCCTTTGGGATTATATTTTCAATACGCACCACGTGCCACACGACGGTCGGGATATTGAACTCGGCTTTGAAGATGACGAAGATTTCCCTAAAACCTTTATCAAACAAAGCCTTTATCCGATAAAAACGGAGAAGTGATATTGGATATTTTGAGGATGGAGGTTTGTGGTTTAAAAAGACTAGAAGTTCAGTGCAAATCCAAACAATCAACGTCATCTGTGTTCTATTAAGAATTATTACACAGAGGTACACAAAGCAGGCACAAAGTTCCACAAAGAAAATTTTGTAAATTATTATAAGAACGTCCAAATTTAAAACTTCAATATTCGGTGTTCGAAATTCAGTATTTCCTTTTTGCTGAAACCACTGATAATTATTATTTTCTATCGTCCTAAAATCTGATTCAACGACCGTTCATTCCTTCCTTTTTCATTAGGATACAATTCTATTAACGTTTCACTTTGGAAAACCTCTTTTGAATCGATATCTACCGCAGATAATTTGCCGTAAAATGCCGCACCAGTATCTACATTCAAAATATTGATGGCCCGCATAGGTCTTTCAGAATTGAAATTAATGGTAGGCGTATGACCAATATAAATCTCGTCATAATGTTTTAGGCGTTTTGGAAATATTTCGGAGTTCTCGTCAATGTGTTTATCCATGGTCAAAGCCATTTCCCAAAGTGTGCGGTCATAATAAAAAGTATTCTCAGAAATTTCTTCTTCCACCCCATGCATTGAGGTAAACCCTGCATGAAGAAACAAACGATTGCGATCATCCAAATAATACAATTTCAGTTGCTCAAAAAACCTCAAATGTTTGTATTTTTCTTCTACTGTAAAACCAGCATAGCTTTGAATGGTTTCCTTTCCACCATGCTCTAACCAAACTTGTTCTGCTTTATTACTGCGCAACCAGGTTTCACACCAAACGTCATGGTTTCCTTTTATAAAAATACAGTCATGGGTTTCGGATAATGCTATCAAATAGTGTATGACTCCTGCTGACTCACTCCAACCGTCGACATAATCTCCCACAAAAATCAATCGATCATCCCTTGTGACTTCAGCCCGACTCAAAAGTTGCTTTAAAGCTTTTAATCCGCCATGTATATCGCCTATCACTAAAGTTCTCATTTCAATTCCTACTTTAAAATATTATTATAAATCTGAAAATTCTCATCATCAAAACATACAAAAATGACGGTTTCAACAACGGTACTCTGATAATTCAGAACCGTTTCTATGGCAACTTCTGCCGCTAATCTTTTCGGAAATCCATAGACTCCAGTGCTAATATTCGGAAAGGAAACCGATTTTAAATGATGGGTTTCTGCCAATCTCAAACTGTTCAAATAGCAATTCGCCAAAAGATGTTTTTGGCTTTCTACATCCGCGTCCTCCTCAAAAATTGGACCTACGGTATGAATCACTTTTTTAGCAGGCAAATTCCCCGCAGTTGTAATAACGGCTTCTCCCGTTTTGCAGCCTCCTTGTTCCTTAATAATAATCTTACAGGCTTGCAAGATTTCAGGACCTCCTACTTTATGGATGGCCCCATCAACCCCACCGCCACCTAACAAAGAGGAATTAGCAGCATTGACAATAGCATCGACATTGATCGTCGTGAGATCACCTTTGAGTAATTTAGTCGTCACTACTGACATTTCTGTACAGATTTTTATGTTTTATATTTATCATAAAATTTCCGAATGACCTTTTCTACAGGTTTATTCTGTGGTGTATATTGCGAATCGGTTTCTCCGCCCACATTCTTATTATCATGAAACCATTTCCATAAAAATCCGCCAGCAAACCAATGTTCATCCCAGATTTCTTCAAACAAGGATTGCATGGCGTTGGATTGCGCTATCAAATTCACTTCAGTCATTGCTCTATCCGCTTCCCAAGGTGCTTTTGCGGCATAATCTACACTCCGATAACCAAATTCAGTGAACAAAATTGGCTTATGATAGGCTTCCGAAAACAATTTCAAATCGGTTTTATAAACTGTCCAACCCTGTTTACATTCTTCAAGAGTTGGTGTCTTGGCATTACTCAACGGAAAATAAGCGTCAATTCCAATATAATCCAACTCGGCCCAAAAAGGGGTACGATCATATTCATTCCAATTGGCGGCATAGGTCAGTTTGCCTTTATATATCTTTCTGATATCCACAATCAGTTTTTTCCAATATTCTGGGCGTTCATCAATAAAACCCTCCAATTCTGTACCGATACAAAAAATTTCAACCTGTGCATCTTGGGCATCTTTAGCATAAGCTAGAATAAAATTAGAATAGGCAGCTTCCAAAGCCTTCCAATCGGTATCATGCGCCATCTTAATAAAACCTGTAAATTCGCCTCGCCAAACCCAAATTTGCGGCTTCATCATTACCTTAATCTGATGTTTATGCAAGGTTTTAATATACTGCTTTACCCCTTCTTCGGTTTCACCAAACCATTGTCTGTCGCTATTGAAGGTAATTTCCGGATGTGCCAACTCCCGAATAAATCCGAAAGGCATCACCGAAGCATAATTAGCATTAAGGTTAACTATAGGGCGAACATTCTTGTCTTCAATCGAGTCTTTTGAAGCTACGAAACTAACGCCGTTTATTTTTTCCGACTTTTCTACCGTCGCACTGCATGAGAGCATCAGACAAAGGGTGAAAATATATAAAAATCCGAAAAACGCTCTCATCCTCTTTAATTATTCCTAAATTTAAACAAACGGAATTTAAAAAAATTACGTTTTATAAAAAACCTTCGACAAAACTGTCCTAAACACTAAAAATGGAACATATCGTCATCATCGGAAACGGCATTTCTGGCGTCACCGCCGCCAGACATATTCGTAAACTTTCAGATAAAAAGATTACACTAATATCCGCTGAAACCGAGCATTTTTTTTCGCGCACCGCACTCATGTATATTTATATGGGACATATGAAATATGAGCACACCAAGCCTTACGAAGATTGGTTTTGGAAGAAAAATCGTATTAATCTAAAGTTTGGATTCGTTAAAAACATTGAAACAAAAAGCAAAACGCTCCATTTTGAAGATGGCGACAGCATTCAATACGATAAACTGATCGTTTCCACAGGAAGCAAATCAAATAAATTTGGTTGGAAAGGTCAAGATTTAGAAGGCGCTCTTGGCTTATATAGCAAACAGGATGTTGATCAATTAGAAATATTGGCGCCAAATAATGTGGTTTGCAAACGTGCCGTCATCGTGGGCGGCGGCTTGGTAGGGATTGAATTGGCCGAAATGTTACATACCCGAAATATTCCAGTTACTTTTTTGGTTCGGGAAGATAATTTTTGGAATACTATCTTGCCCAATGGCGAAGCACAGATGATCAATAGGCATATTTTAAGTCATGGCATTGATTTACGTTTAAATTCGAATTTAAAAGAAATCAAATCTGATGAAAACGGTAAAGCAAATGCTGTCGTAATCGAAGAAACTGGCGAAGTCATTTCTTGTGATCTGGTCGGATTAACGCCCGGCGTTTCCCCAAATATTGACATCGTCAAAACTTCAGAAATTGAAACTGACCGAGGTGTTTTGGTCAATCGGTTTTTAGAAACTAATATTGAAAATGTATATGCAATTGGCGATTGCGCCCAACAACGCGAGCGAATAGGCAACAGAAAACCCATTGAAGCCGTTTGGTACACAGGAAGAATGATGGGCGAAACGGTGGCACAAACCATCTGCGGGAATCGCATGCCCTACAATCCTGGACATTGGTTCAACTCGGCAAAATTCTTTGAAATTGAATATCAAACGTATGGTTGGGTTTTTGCGAAACCCAAAGATGGCCATGCTCATTTTCATTGGAAACATGATGACGACACGAAATGTATTACCATTGAATATGAACAAGCATCCAACCAGTTTTTAGGCATCAACACGTTTGGCATCCGATTGAAACATGAGGTCTTCGACCGATGGCTGACTGAAAAACGCTCAGCAGATTATGTGATGGAACATTTAAAAGAAGCTAATTTTGATCCTGAGTTTTTCAAAACTTTTGAAAAGGAGATTTTAACGAAATGGAACAAGACCTCAAAGGTTTCAAAAACCTGTGAGGTCTGGAACAACTAAAAACACAATCATGAGTAACAAAACAAACCCCAGCATGTCACTGGCCAAACCCGATTCACAAGCACTTTCTGCGACCCAGAAAATAGCGGTTGCTATCGGCGTGACTGGATTTTTTATAATGATCTTGGCATTTTTCAATGTCAACTTCCCGAATAAACCTTTATTCCTGACCTTGTCATTGGTCATGATCACTGTTGGCACCATCATTTTTGCCAACAACGCCTATTTAACAAAACATGCTGGCATTAAAAATGACGGGGTTTGGTTCAAATCCATTTCATCACGAGGTGTTTGGGGTTGGGCAACAGGAATTGTATTGACTTTATTTTACATAGTTCTTTATTTTAAAGCCGAATGGTTTGGGCTGGCTGGAAAAGACGAAGAAAATACGGGTTTGATTGCTCTTTTTGATCCATTAAGCCGTCTTTTAAATGGCGGACCTGCGAGCCAGTGGTTTGTTTATGGCACCTTGTACACTGTTGCCATTTTGGTTTTCGGCTATAAATTTATGTTGAAATACCGTCACAACAGATATGAACAAATACGGACAGGTTCGGTAATGTTTTTCCAATTGGCATTTGCTTTTTTGATTCCTGAGTTTATGGCGCGACTGAATTCTGATACGTTCAATCTTCCGTATTACGATTTCAAAAACATTTGGCCACTTAATTACTACAATTTTGACAAATACAGAGTTGACGATTTTATCAGTTCTGGCGATATCGGCTTAGCATTATTAATTTTTGGAATTGTATCGATTTTTATCATCACACCAATCCTAACCTATAAATATGGCAAACGCTGGTACTGCTCATGGGTTTGTGGTTGCGGCGGACTTGCAGAAACTGCTGGAGATCCATTCAGACATTTGAGCGACAAAACCCAAGTGGCTTGGAAAATTGAACGCTGGGTCGTTCATAGCGTGGTGGTTTTTGTGACCTTGATGACCACTGCTGTAATCTATTCTTATTTAGGAACCGATTCCAGTAAATATTGGCTGACGAAAAACATGTTTTTAACCGGTGTCGCCGCTTTACTGACTTTGGTCTTTGCTCTTATCATGATTTTTAAACGCAAAGAATTAGCAAAAGATGCCCAATTTGGAGCCATTGGCTATTTCGTAATTATCATGACATTGATCGGGATGCATTATTTCAGCGGCACAGACCATGTCTTTTTATTCAAGGCCTCAAGTCTTAAAATGTGGTACGGATTCATCATTGGCGCCATATTTTCTGGTGTGATTGGTGTGGGCTTTTATCCTATTTTTGGAAATAGAGTATGGTGCCGATTCGGTTGTCCAATGGCCGCTATTTTAGGACTTCAACAGCGTTTATTTTCAAGATTTAGGATTACCACCAACGGCGGACAATGTATCTCCTGCGGAAATTGCTCCACCTATTGTGAAATGGGAATTGATGTCCGCGCTTATGCCCAAAAAGGCGAAAACATTGTCCGTAGCAGCTGTGTGGGTTGTGGTATTTGTGCTGCAGTCTGCCCACGAGGCGTTTTAAAACTGGAAAATGATACTATGAAAGGACGCATTAACAGCAATGATATCTTATTGGGGAATGATTTGGATTTGATGGACTTGGTTAATCAGAAGTAAGGTTCAGTATTCATTGTTAAGTCGCAGTATTCAGAGGATTTGGAATAAATCAAAAGAGGTTTAAAAAATCACAAGTGAAACACGAATTGTTTATTTTGGATATCTCATTAAGATAAACTGAGGAAACTCAGAAGTTCATTGAGCTTTTTTTATCGTACTATAATTTTTAAATCTAACAAATTTCTCCGTGGAACTCTGCCGAAAACTCAGCGCATCTCCGTGTACCCAAATTCAGAAAACAATCTTACTTTTGCTCCTTCATTAATCCAACCAAATGCCCAACATCAAAGTCATTATTCCCGCTTATAACGAAGCAGATTCCATTGCGCTCGTCATCAATGAAATCCCCTCCATTGTCAATGAAGTGATTGTGGTAAACAACAATTCTACCGACAAAACCGCTGAAGTTGCTCAAAAAGCTGGCGCCACAGTGTTATTTCAACCTCAAATGGGCTACGGTAATGCCTGTTTAAAAGGCATGGAATATGTTGCCACCTTATCGGAAAAACCAGATATCATCGTTTTTATGGATGGTGATTATAGCGACTATCCCGAAGAATTAACCAAAATTGTAAAACCAATTATTGAAGATAATCTCGATTTTGTTATTGGCGCAAGAGTCGGTCGTTTACAAGAAAAAGGTTCCATGACGCCTCAGCAGCATTTTGGAAATTGGTTGGCCACATTTTTAATGCGTATTTTATTTGGCGCAAAATTCACTGATCTTGGCCCGTTCAGAGCCATTAAGTATCAAAAACTCCTTGATTTACAGATGCAAGACAAAACTTATGGGTGGACAATTGAAATGCAATTAAAGGCGCTGAAGCAAAATTTAACCTATATTGAAGTCCCTTTAAAATATAAAAAAAGAATTGGCATCTCAAAAGTATCAGGAACCATAAAAGGTTCTATCTTTGCGGGCGTAAAAATCCTAGGTTGGATTTTTAAATATAGTTTTAAAAAATGATTCTAGAATCCTTAATAATAGTTGTTTACACGATTGCTCTCCTACTTATTTTACTGTATGCATTAGCGCAACTTAATCTGTTATTTAATTATTTAGCCTCCAAAAAAATCAAGGATACGTCAGAGCTTTTTGACTTTTCCAATCCTGAAGAAGTGCCTTTCGTGACCATCCAGCTGCCTGTTTACAACGAAATGTATGTGATGGAGAGACTTTTGGACAACATCGCCTTGATCGATTATCCTAGAGAGAAACTGGAAATTCAAGTGCTCGATGACTCTACAGACGAAACAGTGGCGACCACTTTGGCGCACGTTCAAAAATTAAAAGAAACAGGTTTGGATATTCAACATATCCGACGTACTGATCGTAGCGGTTTTAAAGCAGGTGCCTTAAAAGAAGGTTTAAAAATCGCCAAAGGTGAGTATATCGCCATTTTTGATGCCGATTTTTTACCACAACCTAATTGGTTAAAACTAACCATTCCTTACTTTAAGGATGAGAATATTGGCGTGGTTCAAACCCGTTGGGGACATCTCAACAGAAACTATTCCGTACTTACAAAAATACAAGCTTTTGCACTCGATGCGCATTTCACATTAGAACAAGTGGGTCGAAACAGCAAGGGTCATTTCATCAATTTTAACGGAACCGCCGGTGTATGGCGTAAAGCCTGTATTCTTGATGCCGGAAACTGGGAAGGCGACACCCTTACCGAAGATTTGGATTTAAGCTACAGAGCACAACTTAAAAACTGGAAATTCAAGTATTTGGAAGATGTTGAAACCCCTGCCGAATTACCTGTAGTGATTAGTGCGGCGCGCTCACAACAATTCCGTTGGAACAAAGGTGGTGCTGAAAACTTCAGAAAAATGATGTGGCGCGTGTTAACATCCAAAAACATTACATTCAAAACAAAGGTTCACGGCCTGTTGCATTTATTGAACAGCACCATGTTTTTAAACGTATTTTTAGTTGCGGTTTTAAGTATTCCAATGCTTTATATCAAAAACGAATATGCCCATTTAAGGTTCTACTTTTATTTCATGAGCTTTTTCGTAGTGAGCACGATTATCTTTTTTGTTTGCTATTGGATGATGTTCAGACAGATTTACGGCAAAGGATTTAAAAATTTCTTTGAATACGTCGTCTTGTTTTTCACCTTTTTCTCTATTGCCATGGGCTTTTCATTACACAACTCCATTGCCGTTATTGAAGGACATATGGGAAAACGAAGTGAATTTGTAAGAACGCCAAAATTCAATATCAGCTCATTAAAAGACACCTGGAAAGGCAATAAATATTTGCGTAAAAAAATCTCCGTCAACGTTATTTTTGAAGGTGCTTTGATGCTCTATTTTGGCTTTGGACTCTACAGTGCTTTTGTAGTGGGCGACCAAGGTGGCGATTTCGGATTATTTCCTTTTCACTTGATGCTTTTTGCAGGTTTTGGATTTGTATTCTTTAAATCGTTGACTTCAAAGGTCTAAAAATAATTATAGGATTTATTATTTGGGCGTTACCTTTCGCCAACCTTACTTGATCAAAGATTTAGTATGGGCTTTGGCTCAAGGTCGGGTTTTCCGCTATATCTTTTACAGAAACAGCTGCCTTATCGGGCAGCTGTTTCTGTAAAAGGATGCCGCTGCAACCCCTAACGCAAATATGGAATATTTGAAATCCTCGATATTTATATTCACTATTGTCCGGTAAAGAATTAAGACCGCTCTGCTGATAGAACCATGAACAAAGACTTATAACGTAATTAATTGAAATTATGAACTGTGAAATTCATAATTTGAATGAATTATGATGTTTTAGCAACAGTTTTCAAAATCCGAGAAATGAAGGGGATTGAGAATCAAAAACGTTCAAAGACCTTTATTGATAATTATTCTTAGAAGATCAACGCAACTTTAGTCGGACAACAATGATTTATATTTTTAAAAATATAAGCTATCAATATTCCCTAACGCAAATCGTCATTCCATAATATTTCGCCGTTGACATTAACCATCCATTCTGAAAACAACTTATCTTGCCTTGAATAAATCATTTTGCTTTAATAGTTGAGCATTTTTAAAACAACAAAAGTTGAATCCCACGTTTTTTAAATCCCATAAAACCCCGCTTTTATTTACGCTTTTTAGCGTGGCGTTTTACCTGTCATTCGCTTATGATTTGGTGCGGACGGATTATATAAAACTCATTTCACTCTATTCGGCATTATTCTTTTTATTCTACAAACTCGTACAAACCGGCAATTCAGATTTCAAGTTTTTATTGGGAATGGCCATACTTTTCCGAATTGTATTCCTATTTGCAACCCCCAATCTATCGCACGATTTTTATCGCTTTATTTGGGATGGACGCATGATTTTAGCAGGTTTCAATCCTTATCTCTTTACTCCAGAATCCTTTATTAGTAGCAGCACATTTCCTGTCGCGCAAGCCCAGGAACTCTATTACGGTATGGGCGCGCTCAACGCAAGCCACTTTACAAATTACCCGCCCATCAAACAATTTATTTTTATGGTGGCCGCCTTCATCTCAGGAAAGAGCATTTTAGGATCAGCCATCGTGTTTAGGCTATTTATTATTGCTGCCGACATTGGAACCTTATATGTCGGAAAAAAACTATTAGAGCGCTTAAAAATGCCCGTTCACACTATCTTCTGGTACATTCTTAATCCTTTTATTATTATTGAATTGACCGGAAACCTGCATTTTGAAGGCATCATGATCTTCTTTCTTCTATTGAGCCTTTATCTTTTACATTTGGGGAAATGGAAATCTGCCGCGGTCAGCTTTGCGCTTTCTGTTTCTGTCAAATTGATCCCGTTATTGCTGCTTCCTTTATTTTTTCAATATTTCACCAAAAAGAATACGGCCATCCATAACTCAGATCAAACCAACATAGTTTCGACATCTGCTGCTCTCGGTCTGCCAAAATTATTAGGCTTTTATGGTATTATCGGTGTGACGACCTTGCTTTTGTTCGCACCATTCTTTTCCTCTGAATTCATTCAAAATTACTCCAAAACAGTAGGACTCTGGTTCAGTGCTTTTGAGTTTAACGCAAGCCTTTATTATGTTGCCAGAGAAATTGGCTATCGGTTAACAGGCTACAATCAAATTGCGTTCATTGGGAAATTTATTCCAATGTTGACCATTTTAACCGTTTTAATATTGACCTTCTTCCGTAAAAACACAAGCATCAAACACCTGATCGTGAGCATGCTTTTTGCAGTAAGTATTTACTATTTTATTTCGACAACGATCCATCCTTGGTACTTGGCAACGCTTTTAATTTTGTCCATTTTTACCACTTATAAATTCCCGTTGGTGTGGTCTTTCATGATTATCTTGAGTTATCTATCGTATACCAACACACAACATTCCGAAAACCCTTGGATTATAGGCTTGGAATATCTCATCGTTTATGCGGTTTTTATTTGGGAAGTCTTCATAAAAAAAGACCGCCAAAAGGCAGTCTTTCAAATATAATAATGTTGGTATTATAATTTTTTCAAGTGTGTGATGGTATAAATTTCATCTTCTTGATCAAATCCATCTTCATCTTTGCTTTTCACTATTTTGACGTTATAAGTAACTTCAAATTTTTGATTCACAAATAGTTCTCCCTCCAAATCAAATTCCTTCATTACGGCGTCATCAACCTTTTGGAAGGTCATGGTAAAGTCAGAACCATTGTCTTTGTGTTGGGTAATAAAATTATAGCCATAGCCTTCATTACCATCATAAACTCCAATTATATTTGAATCTTGAGCGGTGTCATAAAGCGCTGGTGCATTTAAAGGAAAAGGCTTTACCGACATCAAAAGAAAGCATAAAATCGGAATGGCCATTAAAAGTTTTGTTTTCATATTATTTTCAATTTTAGATAGGAAATATTGGTTTTTCGGAAGTTAGCCACAACAAGTCCGATTACTTTTAGCCACTCCATCCCGATGAAGTTTGCACGTGGATATCAATTGATAATAACGACTACTATAAATATTTTTTAATTAAGCGTTGAAAACATCAGATGATTTGGCAAAGCATTTAAACTCTACCGTATAATCATTAGGATCTTTAACAAAGAAGGACTGATGTTCGCCAGTTTTGTTTTCCAAAAACTTGACTTCAGAAGCAATTGGAATGTTCTTTGAATCCAAGCGCTCACGAACTTTGTTCCACTCTTCTTTTTTTAATATCACGCCAAAATGGAAGGAAGGTAATATATCTCCATTAAAATTATAACTTTTAGAGTCAAATTTAAAAGGTCCACATTCGGTAAATGTAATTTGATGGTCAAACAAATTAACGTCTGCCCATTTAACCGCGGAACGCCCTATATCGGCTCCAAGAATGTCTTTATAAAATACTCGCGTTTTGTTGATGCTTACACATGGTAAAGCCAAATGGAATTGTGTTGTCATAATTTGTTGGTTTTTGTCTGGTATTTATTTTGCTTGTCATCAGGATGCCTTTCGCGACTTAAACAAGCGGTAGAATATCAGATCGATTTATTGACATGTATGTTAAAGTTACATTATTTTTTAATGCCAAATATATTTCACTTAACTTATTTAAAACGCGCAATAAGTGCCACAAACAAAAAAAAGTTGCCATTTACAGGCAACTTTTAAATTAATATGATATCATGAATCTATGCAAATAGTTCATGGCTATAAACTTATAAATTGACAACTAATCTTCCTCTTCGTCCAATTCAACTTCCACATCGTCATCACCCAACTCAGGATCTTGAACTGCATCCGGATCATCACCTTCAAAATCTTCATAATCGTCTTCGTCGTAGTTTTCCATAGTAATCTGCAGTTTAGTGCTCACTTTCACTAAATACTTAGTGTCGCTCGTGGTCACTTCAACAGCTTCTACAATTTCATTGTTGGCATTTTTGAAGGTAATGATGTTATCATCATCATAACCATCAGGATATTTTTCAACCAACAAGGATAGAATCTCTGGTGTCAATTTTTTAAAATCAACAATTACGCGCTTTAGATTGTCTTTTTTGTTACCCATAATAATTACATGTCTAATAGATACGCAAATATAAGTGGTGCCACAATAGTAGCATCACTTTCTATTATAAATTTTGGGGTATCTATATTTAATTTCCCCCAGGTTATTTTTTCATTCGGAACGGCTCCTGAATAAGATCCGTAACTTGTTGTAGAGTCACTGATTTGGCAGAAATAGCTCCAAAACGGTGTGTCTGGTCGCTCCATATCTTGGTACAACATTGGCACCACACATATTGGGAAATCTCCTGAAATACCACCTCCAATTTGGAAGAATCCAATACCGTTTTCAGAATTATTAGTGTACCAATCAGCCAAGAACGTCATATATTCGATTCCTGATTTCATGGTGCTTGCTTTCAATTCGCCTTTAAGAACATAGCTGGCAAAAATATTACCCATGGTGCTATCTTCCCAACCTGGTACAATTATAGGTAAATTTTTCTCTGCTGCTGCAAACATCCAAGAGTTTTTTATGTCTATTTCATAATATTGCTCAAGCACACCGCTCAACAACATTTTGTACATAAACTCATGTGGGAAAAAGCGCTCACCGTTATCTTCTGCATCTTTCCAGATTTTGAAAATATGCTTTTGTAAACGTCTGAAAGCTTCCTCCTCTGGAATACAAGTGTCCGTAACACGGTTCAAACCCTTTTCCATCAAATCCCACTCATCTTGCGGGGTTAAATCACGGTAGTTAGGCACACGTTTGTAGTGTGAATGCGCCACTAAGTTCATGATATCTTCTTCAAGATTGGCTCCTGTAGAGGAAATGATTTGTACTTTATCCTTACGGATCATTTCTGCAAATACTTTACCTATTTCAGCCGTACTCATGGCACCTGCCAATGAGACTAGCATTTTTGAGCCATTTGCTAATTGGGCTTCATAGCCTTTAGCGGCATCTACCAATGCAGCAGCGTTAAAGTGTAAATAGTACTTTTCAATAAAATTAGAAATAGGTCCTTTAGTTGTCATCGTCATCGAATTTAGAATATTTAATTGTACTTGAACTGGATTCGTTAAAGTTACTTTCGTAACTATCATCTACATTATCGTCCAAGAATTTATAGGTTAACATTTTGTAATACAATTTTGCGGCAAGAAAATCTGATGATTTCTCGTTCGGGTCTGGACAAAGTTCAACAATGTCAAATCCAACCACATTTTTTTCTTCAAATATTTTTCTTAAAAAATCCAAAGTTTCATACCAAAGCAAGCCACCTGGTTCTGGTGTACCGGTTGATGGTAAAATTGAGGGATCAAAAGCATCCAAATCAATAGTAATAAATACATTATCGGTCATTTGATCGATAGCGCTGTCCATCCAAAACTCATCATTGACCATATCATGGGCAAAATAAGTTTTTTCTTCGTCCATCACTGTCGTTTCAATGGCGTCCATACTTCGGATACCAACCTGAATTAAATTGGTGTTTTGGCTCGCTTCATAAACTGCACAGGCATGATTGCATTTGGAACCTTGATATTCCTTACGCAAATCGGCATGCGCATCAATTTGAAGCACAGTCAAATTATCGAAACATTCATTAAAAGCACGAATGGTACCGATTGAAATAGAATGCTCACCACCAAAAGCCGTTACAAACTTATTGCGTTTGATGTACTTTTTAACAGTTTGGTGCACGGCATCGACCATCTTTTCAGGAGATGAATTCTCAGTCACTGCATCAGCAAGGTAAATCCCTTGTTTGTACACTTCGGTTTTTGTTTCAATGTCATACAGTTCCATGTTTTCAGAAGCATCCAAAAAAGCCCTTGGACCTTGGTCTGCACCCTTTTGCCATGTACTTGTCCCGTCATAAGGCACAGGAATCAACACGATTTTCGCAGTCTCTAATTTGGAATATTCTTCTGGTATTCCTGCATACGTTACATTACTATTCATTTTGAAATACTTATTATTATTTTAAAGGTAAAATACAATTTGCTTTTATATGTTTTCAATTAACAGAAAATCTTAGCTCGCGCTTGTGTTATCGTAACCTAAAATTTTAAGTAAGTCTTCACTTTTTTGTTCTTCCGCAAATAATTCGGTGGTTATATTGCCGTCCGCATCTTTGTCAATCAGAATATGTTTTGGCGAAGGTATCAAACAATGTTGCAATCCACCAAATCCTCCAATGGTTTCTTGATAAGCGCCGGTGTTAAAAAAGCCAAGATACAAAGGTTTGTCCTTATTGTACTTTGGAAGGTAAATCGCGTTCATATGTTGTTCGCTATTGTAATAATCATCACTATCACAAGTTAATCCACCTAAAAGCACGCGCTCATAACTATCATTCCAACGGTTAATTGGCAACATGACAAAGCGTTTGTTGATGGCCCAAGTATCTGGAAGCGTCGTAATGAACGATGAGTTGATCATGTTCCACTTCTCTTTATCATTCTGCTGTTTTTGATACAACACTTCATAAATGGCACCGCCACTTTCGCCTACTGTAAAACTTCCAAATTCTGTAAAGATATTTGGCACATCTACTTCTTCTTGCTCACAGAACATTTTAATCTGATTAATGATTTCATCCACCATATATTCATAATCAAAATCGAATGCCAAAGAGTTTTTAATTGGAAAACCACCACCAATATTCAAACTATCCAATGATGGACAGATGCGTTTTAAACTCGTATAAACCTTCAAACATTTAGAGAGCTCATTCCAGTAATACGCGTTGTCACGAATCCCAGTATTGATAAAAAAGTGCAGCATTTTCAGTTTTACTTTTTTATTGTCTCTAATCTGGTTTCTGTAAAATGGAAGGATATTTTTGTATCCAATGCCCAATCTTGAGGTATAAAATTCAAATTTCGGTTCTTCCTCAGATGCAATACGGATGCCTATATTGAATTTCCCTTTGATTTCCTGTGAGAGTAATTCGATCTCTTCATAGTTGTCAATTATAGGAATGCAATTTTTATGTCCGTCGTTGATCAATCTCGCAATATTAGTCACATATTGTGCGCGCTTGAAACCATTACTGATCACATAAGTTTTATTGGTGATTTTGCCATCGGCCTTGAGTTTTTCAACAATGTCAATATCAAATGCCGAAGAGGTTTCAATGTGGATATCATTTTTTAAGGCTTCATCCAACACATGTTTAAAATGCGAACTTTTAGTACAGTAACAATAATGGTACTTGCCCGCATATTTATGATTTTTGATGGCCTTTGCAAACCAATCCTTGGCACGTACTATATTATTTGAAATTTGTGGCAGATAGGTAAACTTTAAAGGCGTGCCATAATCTTCCACTAATTTCATTAAATTAATGTCATGAAAGCGAAGATATTTATCTTCTAGCTTAAATTCATCTTGTGGGAAATAAAAGGTTTGATTGATGAGATCAATATATTTTGTATTCATTATAATCTATTAAGGTTTAAAATTCTGAAAAATAAATCAATTAGAGCAATAAATTGCTGATAAATAATGAAAAATCAAACTTGGATTTGTTGATATGCAGGAACAGACACGAAGACTAGGTGTTTCCTCTTTAATAAATTATGATGAGAAGTAAGCTTTAAAATCTGGTAACTTATCTTATAAGTTGCTTTTGAAAATGACTTCTTAAATTCCAAAAGCCCAAACATAGAAACACGGTTCAAGGGTTCAGCTAAATAAAATGCAAAAGAACTATAAAAAATTTAGATAACATGTGGTAATGTGAAAAATTTATGATGGCAGCTTGCGATGAACTGAACGCCGGTTTTTCACTGATGACAAACGATGACAAACAGCACACCACCAATTAATTTACAACAAGCCAACTATCCGGTTTTGAATTAAAATGAAATTGAAATCGAAGTTAAATTTGATTTTGAAATTCCAAGTGCCCAAAACCATTTTTTTTCAAAATCGTTTAAACGGCACAATAGAACATAAAACTTAAAACAACCTCCTTAAGACATCATTTTCAAGTTATTAACTTCTTGCTCTGTAAGATGTTTCCAATGCCCACGAGGGATATCTTTTTTTGTAAGACCAGCGATGGCCACACAATCCAATTTTACAATTTCATATTTTAAATGATCAAAAATTGAGCGTATCACCGTATTTCCGGTGTTTTTGATTTTTAGGCCAATCTGATTTTTGGACTCTCCTTCTATATAACTGATCTCCTCAACAGGCACCAGTTTACCATCAATCCTAATTCCATCCTGAATACTTTTCAAGTCTTCAAACTTTAGGTTTTTATCCAATTCTATTTGAAACAAGCGTGGAACACCATTTTTGGAGTTCGTGAATTTTTTAACCAAAGCTTCATCATTGGTAAACAGAATCAACCCTAAGGAGTTTCTCCCTAAACGACCAATCGGTTTAATGCGCGACGTGGTAGCGTTAGCCACCAAATCCATGACTGTTCTGCCTTTCCCTTCACTTGTGGTGCTTGCAAATCCTTTAGGTTTATTCAATAAAACGTAAGCTTTCTTTTCTGGATTGATACGGGAGCCATCAAAACGAACATCATCTTCCAACTTTACCTTATAGCCCATTTCAGTAACCACTTTCCCGTTAACGGTCACACTTCCTGTAGAAATGTGCATATCCGCATCACGACGAGAGCAAATCCCTGAATTCGCAATGTATTTATTCAATCTGATCTCATCCGGATTGCCTTTTTTAACTGGGGCTTTTTTAACTTCTTCCGGTTTTGAAATATCTTTTGTAGTTTTTCTCATTGGGGCATTCCCTCTGGCAAAACTTTTCCCTTTGGAATTATCGCGACTCCTTTCACCTCCTGCTGGACTTCCATTACTATGTCCTCTGCCTCCAGATTTTCCTTTCCCACTACTCCCTTGATGTCTACTCATGACTTAAAAATTTTACGCAAAGATACTTTATTATATGACGATTTAAGAGCTACAATTTACGATTTTCTCAAATTCTATTCAACACCACATCCACATTAATCAAAACAATACAAAACACACCAACCACAATGATCAATTTTAAAACATTGTGCAATATGAGGTAATGGGTTTTTGTTTTCGATTTCCATAATAACAGTATCATGATAAACAGCAAAAGCGTGCTTAAATAGAAAAAATAATTCATGTGGCCAATATCAAAATAATTCACCAGCACTAGCATGGGAATCAAAGTTAAAAACGCCAAAATGGTCAACATCGTTTTTGAAACATTCTCACCATAAACTACAGGTATCGTATGATAATCCTGGGCCAAATCGCCTTTGATATTCTCCAAATCCTTAGTCAGCTCCTTCATGGAAATAATCAAAAACAAGAACATCGCATGGAAAAATATGACTGTTTCAAAATTGCGATAGTAGATAAAAATCGCAAAAAACGGTGTGATCATTAAAACCGCAGAAGTCAGATTACCAATAAAAGGCAGTCGCTTCAATTTATGTGAATACAGCCAAATTCCGAAAATATAAAGGGAAAAGAAAAGGACGGCATTAAAGGATACATAGCTCGCCATGACCACGGCCAAAAAATTTAAGATAAAGTAAAATGACAGTTTGGTATTCTGGCTTACCAATCGATCCAACATCGATTTGTGAGGACGATTAATCAAATCCTTTTCGGAATCATAAAAATTATTGATGATATAACCACCGGCGATCGCAGAGGCTGAAGCTAAAACCAACATAAACAAGTTCAGATCGAGCACCACTTCACGAAGTGGTCGATCGGGTGCCAAGATGTAAATGGAAGTCAAATATTGGGCAATAACAACGATCAGAATGTTATAGCCTCTAATGACAGAAAACATGCTAAAAAACTTAAGTAGAAGATGTTTCTGTTTTCTGGTTAGCATCGAAAAATGATTAAAACGCTAATGCACGTATAGCAAAATTGTTTAAAAATTATAAACAACCTCTAATTTGTGATCTTTAAGAGATACTCTGGCTTTATCGATATCTTCAGTGAATCCTAAAATATAGCCACCACCACCTGAACCACAAAGTTTCAGATAATAATCATTCGTATCCAGGCCTTTTTTCCATAACGCATGGAACTGCTGCGGAATCATGGGCTTGAAGTGATTCAAAGCCACTTTTGAAAGTTTCTTGGTGTTGAGAAATAACGATTTGAAATCGCCTTTCAAAAAGTCATCCACACAAGCATCGGTATGCTTAATGAATTGATTTTTGATCATTCTGCGGAAACCTTCCTGTTTCATATTTTCCATAAAAATATGAACCATTGGTGCAGTTTCGCCAGTCATGCCACTATCCAATAAAAACACTGCGCCTTTTCCATCACTTTTTTGCGACGGAATGCCAGTAGCTTCAATATTGTCTTTGGAATTGATCAAAATAGGAATGCTCAAATAACTGTTTAAAGGATCTAAACCTGATGATTTCCCATGGAAAAAAGATTCCATTTCAGAAAAAACAGATTTCAGGATCAATAGTTTTTCACGTGTTAAGTTCTCTAAAACGGTAATTTTATTATGCGCATATTTATCGTAAATCGCAGCCACTAAAGCACCACTGCTCCCTACGCCATAACCTTGAGGAATTGATGAATCAAAGTACATTCCAGCATTGACATCACTCTCTAAAGCCTGCATATCAAAAGTTACCAACTCTGGATTGATAAGCTTCAAATAATCCACATAGCGTTTAAGATTGCTATTAGACTTTATGGCATTTTCAGTTTGAAGTCCGTCAGTTTTCAACGCCCCATTGAAAAAATTATAGGGAATAGACAAACCTTTGGAATCTTTGATGATGCCATATTCGCCAAAAAGCAGGATTTTAGAGTAAAATAGAGGTCCTTTCATTTAGTGTAATGAAAAATTAATAGTGCAAAGTTAAGAATTATTCTTTAGATGATTTAACAATACTAACTAATAATCGCAACATCTCCTGCGCTTTAGGCTTATATTCCTTAAACTGATCAGCATCAATAAATTCGGTGACATGTAACAAATCGAGCCAATAATCAGTTTCATTAGCCTCCTTAAGACTAATTGACATTTTGTTGGTAAAATCTGCACGACTTTGAGCAAACTCAGCCTCCCTAACATTGGCACCAATTGAAGTTCCTGATTTTAAGAGCTGTCGTGACATGACATATTCCTTTTTATTGCCTGCTAAGTACTTATACAGATTCACTATGTCAACAGCAAATAGAAAACTTTTGTCTTTAATAATATTCGTCTTCATTTTTAAGGATTTATTGATTAGTGTTAACCAATATAAACCTTTTCTTTTTAATTTTTAACTATTCATTATCAATTAGTTTTGCTCCGAATCCAATTTGGTCACAAATAAAATGTCCATTTTGACAATACGCAACCAACTCGTTCTTAATAAATTGCAACACTTCCTCACTTTCATTTTTAGGATAAAGCACATGCACATTGGCACCTGCATCTAGCGTAAAACTGATATGCAAACCTGTTTCCTGTCTGAAGTCCCATATTTTATTAATGATCTCCAAGGTATTGGGTTTCATTAAGATAAAATAGGGTGTACTCGTCATCATCATCGCATGTAAGGTCAACGCTTCACTTTCAACCAAGGCATTAAACGCATTTAAATCGCCCGATTCCAAAATCTCTTTAAGACTATCCATATTTTGATGGGCTTGTTGAAATCTGTTTTGTGCATAAGGATGGTTATGCATTAAATTATGGCCAACCGTACTGCTTACCTGCTTTTCGCCTTTGTCAACCAACAAAATAGTGTCCTGATATTCCTTGAAATTCTCATGGACTTTGTAGGGATATTTTACGCCAAATAAATCAGTGCTACCTTCTATACAGTCGGTTTCTCCCCACACAATCACGTCGCCTTCAATACTTCTACAAGCACTTCCTGAACCTAAACGCGCTAAAAATGAAGCTTTTCGATTGAAATAAGCTTCATCAAGAGCGTTTTTATCTGCGCCTTGAACACCATCCGATTTCAACAATTGTTTTTCAACACTCATTAAGCACAACGCCAAAGCACTCATGCCACTTGCTGAAGACGCGATACCTGAGCTATGAGGAAAGGTGTTTTGGGTTTCAATTACAAAGTGATAAATTCTTAAAAACGGCAAATAAACTTCAACACGGTCAAAAAAGGTTTGGATTTTTGATTTAAAATCATCCTTTAATTCACCATCTAAATAAATATCAAAAGAGAAATCAGTGTCGTCGTTCGTCCTTTTTGCGAAACTTAATGTTGTGATGGTTTTGCAATTATCTAATGTAAAACTCAGAGACGGATTTTCGGGGATTTGATCTTTTTTCTTCCCCCAATATTTAACTAAGGCGATATTGCTGGGAGATTCCCAAGTGACACTACCTTTTTCTATTGAGCTCTTATACGTATTTGGAATAAAATCGTGTGCAGTCATGAGTTATTTTTCTTCGGACAAAAACCTATTTCAAAAGACAGATTTCTGAATTATTTCAACCAGATGCAAAAATAAGAAATCCTAATGGTCTTTTTCATTGACCGATGACATTGCCAACAATTTTACCATGGTGTTATAATTTCTGGCCGTTGCTGTGACGTTCAATTTTCGCTCAAAAGAATTCATATTGAATTTCGCCTGTCCGTAACCAGCACTATTGTAAAAATAAAGGCAATCCTTTTTGATGACAAACGTCTCATTTTCAAATGTTATTTTGGAGACTTCTTCAACCAACTCGTTATCAGGAATTCTACCGAACATTATAAAATAACTCTTTTCCTTTTTTTCATTCGAAAAAGGACAGGCCTCAAAAATTATTTGCAATTCCTCATGCGTTTTGACAATAACTGAAACCTCAAATCCGAAATGAACATGAATGGATTTCTGGATTTTATCTTCTATCCCTTCTATTTTATCAGATGAATGGAAAATGACATTGCCACTTTGGATGTAGGTTTGAACATTTTGAAACCCTTCATTGGTCAATAGCTGACGCAACTCTACCATAGGGATTTTATGATGTCCTCCGACGTTAATTCCTTTTAAAAGAGCGACGAATGTGGTCATGTTAGAAGTCTTGGGATTGGTTCAAAATTCTCAATATAATAATTCTATCTCTGAATATAGTATAATGGATAGAGTATTGAAAATTCTCTAAACTTACAATTCTCACCTTCTTATATCTTACTTGAAATGCTTTAGGCATCGCGCAAATAATTCTCAATTGTTCCAGTAAGTCTTCAATAAAATCCTCCTCTTTTTCATATAACCTAAAATAACAAATCGCCCTGTCCAAATCCACATCGGCTTCGTTAGAAATTTCATAATTTACGCCCATAACGTTTTAGAATTTCTGAAAGTGGTTTCGTTTCAAGTGTTCCTTTCTCCATTGCATCCAACATATCATCCATCATCTTCTTATATTCTTCCGAAGGTTCACTATAGCGAATGGCGACATCTTCTAAAGTATATTCGAGATAATTCTTTAAAGAACGCTTTTGAAGTTTGGCTTGTTGTTCTAAAATTTTAATCGCTTTATTGTCTAATTCTATAAGTTTTTTTGTCTTTCCCATGATATATAGATTATATATATCTAATATATAAAAAATATATGATTTAGAGAGCAAACTCAAGAGATTTTTAAAAACATATAGTTCGCTTATAAGTGCTTATAGAACCAACGAAAAGTTTTGAGTTGAACAAAACAGAGCCTGATTTCTATAAAATTAAACACCGATTTCCCCCCTACCCTATCAAATCAAAAACGATTCTTTAGTGAAGATTATTTTATTGCTAAAGTAAAGTTAAAATAGAAAATTCCATCAAAACCCATAAAGCTGTAGTACAGCAATTTACACAAATAAGCAAATATTTTTTAATAGCGAGATCTATTTTCAAGGCCACAAAATCAGCATTTTACCGATAACATTTGTACTTTTGCCGAAATTTCATCATTCCACTCGCCCCCAATGACATGAGTTTATTAAAATCCTATCTGATATTTGTAGCAATTTATTGCACTTCCTTTGCTAGCTATTCTCAGTTAAGAGCAAGTCATATCAATAGCCAAGAACGATTAAATCAGCTTATTTCGCAAGATAGCATCTACGAAGTAACCTTGCTTTTGAATGCAGATCTTGCGCATGCCCAATACCATCACCTGCCCTCATCTTTAGCCTATACCAATCAAGCTTTAGGCACCGTTTTTTCAGGGATTGAAAGTCATGAAACTGCCGCCAAATATTATACAAGGGCTTTTGAAATTTATGACTCACTCAACAAGTTCAATGAGGTTGACAACGTATTGACTCATTTGGCACGAAGTTACGTGGATGGAAAAAACTACGAGAAATTTGACAGCCTCATTCCCATAGCTCTTGATTACTCAAAACGCCTTTACACCATTAATCTTTTTTACAATTTAGAATCCGAAGTCCGCAAAAATTATTTTATCAAAGATTATGATGATGCTTTACAGAATTCAGACAAAGCGCTTGAGCAATTAAATAACTATGATTTTATCTCTGAGCACGATAAAGCTGAAAAAAAACGATGGGAAGCTGCTTTTGGATACTATAAGGCTGTGGCCCTAATTAATTTGGGTCAATCTGAACAAGGCTACAAAGTACTCTTCGATATAGACTCTGAACAATTTCATGTTAAAGATAAGGAGCACCTTTTCCCATTAAGTCAAATTTCGACCTTTAATTTTTATAAATTCAAATATTATAAAGAATATACCGATCAACTGGATTTAGCAAACCGCTACCTTCTCAAATCAGATTCATTAAAGTTTCTTGCAGTTAAGAGTCTTCAAAAAAAAATATCTGAAAACGGAGATCTTATTTATAAGATAATCAATAAGGAAAAAGAATTACAACTTGCCCATTCGAAGAGAAACGAAGGCAGACTGCTTTATAATGCCTTTTTAATCGCCACAATCGTGTTGAGTTTAATCCTAATTGGGGCAGGAATTTTCTTCTATTATTACTACAACAATAGAAAACATATCAAAGCAATCAACTTAAGACTTAAAGAATCCAATAAAAAATTAAAACGGATTGACAAAGAGCGTCTTGAATTTTTTTCCATCTTAAGCCATGAATTAAGAACACCAATATATGGCATCAATGGCCTTACCACATTAATTGAACAAGAACAATCTCCTGAGAAAAGAAAAGGTTATTTAAATGCACTGATCACCTCCAGCAATTATATTTCTGTCCTTATTGACAACGTTTTACAAATCTCAAAATTAAAATTTGAAAACAAGACTCTGCATTTAAAACCCACCAATTTTTCTCAGTTCATAAAAAACACTACAACCTCCATAAAAATTTCAGCAAATCAAAAAGGACTGGAACTTTACACCAATATAGAAAAAACCATTTGTAACGAATTTTTATTGGTGGACAAGGTTGTGTTAAGCCAAATTTTGATCAATCTTACCTATAACGCCATTAAGTACACATCGAAGGGATTTGTATCCCTTAATGTTACTGAGAAGCAGAGAACAGATTCACACGTTAAATTATTATTTGAGATTAAGGATTCAGGCATTGGGATTCAGAATAAAAATCGGGACATCATTTTCAATGCATTTGAAAACACGACATTTTTAGAAAAGAATAGCTCAGGCTCCGGACTGGGCCTTTATATAGTAAAAACCTTGCTGAAAAGTTATAATGCTCAAATCGAATTTACTTCAAAGCCGAATGAAGGAAGTAACTTTTTCTTTGAAATTAATTTTGAAATTGCCGAATTACCAAAATCTAATGGTCAACTCACGCCTACTGCCCTTGACACCCCTTCTAAAATTCTTATTGTAGATGATAACCACATCAATTTATTGGTCACTCAAAAAAATGTAGAAAAAATTCCGGGATATTTTTGTGAAACTGCTACTCGCGGTAAAGAGGCCATCTGCCTTGTAAAAGAGAAAGATTTTGACATGGTGCTAATGGATATCAACATGCCGGACATGGATGGTTATGAAGCTACCAAACATATTAGATTGTTCAATCCTAACATTCCAGTTTTGGCATTAACGGCTTTAAATTCTGTTGAAGTTCAAAACAAAGCTAAAGCTTGCGGGATGAATTACGTCATCACAAAACCGTATGAATTTGAAGTATTTAAATCCGTGATTTTGAAATACAGCCATGTGATTCAAGATAATTAGCTTTAAATAGCTTTTGCGACAATATAGGCACCAGTCCATGCATTTTGGAAGTTAAAACCTCCTGTAACAGCATCAATATTTAATACTTCTCCGGCAAAAAATAGATTTTTGTGAAGTTTACTTTCAAAGGTTTTAAAATTGACTTCTTTTAAGTCAATACCTCCAGCAGTCACAAACTCTTCTTTAAATGTGCTTTTTCCGTCCACTTTAAAAATGGCCTGGGTCAATTGCGAAGACAAATCCTCCAACTGTTGCTTATTCAAATCTGCCCAACGTGTTACTTGAGTGATATTTGAAGCCATAACCAATTTATGCCAAAGACGTTTAGGCAAATCAAATTGCGGTGCGTTAAACACAGTTTTCTTAGCTAAATCCTGTTTGAAATCTTTTAAAATACTTAAGCAATCTTCAAGAGATTTTCTGATAAAATTGACTTCAATCTCAAATTTATAATCGCGCTTGGCGAGTTCAATCGCACCAAAAGCAGAAAGCTTTAAAATGGCAGGCGCGCTCATGCCAACATGCGTCACAAGCAATGGGCCTTCCGAAAACAAATCTGTACCGACCACTTTGACTTCTACATTTTGAGCCACCACTCCAGGAATATCCTTGATGCGTTCATCTTTGATATTGAACGTAAAAAGAGACGGCACAGGCTGCGAAATACTGTGACCTAAATCTTCCAACAATTTCCAGATTTTAGGATTGCTTCCTGTGGCAATGACCAATTTTTTGCAGTAAAAAACGTCTGATTGGGTTTCTATTTTAAAATGATGGTCGAAATCTTTAGATTCAGCTCGGGAGGACGGCGAAATACTTTTGACACTTTCATTATATAGTACCTCAACCTTATGTTTCTTGGCTTCGTTTAAAAAACAATCAATGATAGTTTGTGAAGAATCAGTAACTGGAAACATCCGCCCGTCCTCTTCAATTTTAAGTTCCACGCCTCTTTTTTCAAACCAATCAATGGTGTCGCCCGTCATAAATTGATGAAAAGGCCCTAATAATTCCTTTTCACCTCTTGGGTAATTTAATACCAATTCTGAGGGAACAAATTCGGCATGCGTCACATTACAGCGTCCGCCACCTGAAATTTTGACTTTTTGCAAACCTTCTTTACCACGTTCAAGAATCGCGATTTTTAATTTTGGATGGCGTTCTGCAATGTTGATGCCCGCAAAAAAACCTGCGGCACCACCACCAATAATAATGATGTCTTTTATGTTCATATGCGATCGGGGAAATCAGAAATGAGACCATTAACGCCATAACTTTTCATAAGCGCAATGTCCTTAAATTCATTAACCGTCCATGTATTGACTTTATAGCCCAAATTCTGAATTTCTTTTACTTTATTTTTATTCAATAACTGAAAATCCGGATGAATGGCTTTTGCCTTAATTGTTTTTGCAAAGTCAATAGCGTCTTCAATATCAGATTCGGTTAAAACAGCCAAAGGTATATTTATATTGCTATTAAAAACCGTTTTTAATTGTTCAAAATCAAAACTGGACACGATAAATTGTTCGTAGTTCCAATCTTTCGTTTCTATGTATAATTGGATAATCTTGCAAGTATCTTCAGCTGTTCGCTGCCCTTTTAATTCAATATTCAAAAGGCATTTTTTATTTATCAAGTCTAAAACCTCCAATAAGGTCGGAATTTTAAATTTTCCGTTCACTTTAAGCGCTTTCAAGTCGTCAAGCGTTTTTTTTGTAATTTCTCCAGTAGCTTCGGTCAATCTTTCTAAAGTGAAATCATGAAAAACGACCAACTCTCCAGTTTGACATAAATGCACGTCTATTTCTATGCCATCAACGCCTAAATCTATGGCTTTCTGCATGGATTCTAAGGTGTTTTCTGTCACGTAGCCTGTGGCACCGCGATGGCCTATTTTCAGTATTTTATTCACATTCAATAGTTTCTGGTTTCTTTTATTTCCCTCCTTCACTAAAGCTAGCGGCGGGCAGGCTAGTTTCTATCGTTGTAAGCAAAGCTACTATTGGAATTTGTTATTTTCGTAATTGGAATTTTAAAAACTATTTAGGCCTCAACAGTCCTTCCTGGGCTACTGACGCAACAAGCGTCCCATCTCTGGTAAAGATATTTCCTTGTGCAAATCCGCGAGCGCCTGCAGCATTTGGAGTTTCAATGGCATATAACAACCAATCATCAAAATCAAAATCCCTGAAAAACCACATGGAATGATCCAAACTTGCAGTGACCGTATTTCCCCAATGCGCTTTGCTGGCGTGGCGGTTCATCACTGCGGCCAAAATATTATAATCGGAAACATAGGTCAGGATTTGTTGTTTTGCGGCGACATCCAATTGTGAGGAGTCTCCTTTTAACTTAAACCACACGTTGGTAAATGCAGGCAAATCTTTTCTATCGAAGGGATTGATCAATTCAACTGGCTTAAATTCGACAGGACGATCAGCCGACAAAAAGTTCTTTGTTTTTTCTGGAATGAAATCGCCAAACTGATTTAACACTTCCGTCCAACTCAATAATTCTTCAGGTTTTTTGATGGCTTCATCCATTTTGATTTGGTGATTGTAACCTTCTTCCTTTTTTTGGAATGACGCCGACAGAATGAAAATAGTCAAACCATTTTGTAAAGCCGTGACACGTCTGACAGAAAAACTGCCGCCATCGCGAATAATACTAACGTCATATATTATTGGCACCTCCAAGTCTCCAGCTTCCAAAAAATACGCATGTATCGAATGCAGCACCCGATTATTCGTAATCGTTCGTGAAGCGGCATTAACAGCTTGCGCCAACACTTGACCTCCAAAAACATTTGGACTCCCAACGGTTTTACTAAAACCCTCAAATTGTGTAGGATCAAGTTGTTTTAAAGTGATCAGCTCAATTAAATCTTGAACATTGTTCATAGTATGTGTTTTTAAGCCTTTCAAAGGTATCCAAATGAATGTAAAATGAAAACAACCTCGCCTATTAAATCGTAAAATCAGATTTATTTTGAGATTTCAACCTCATCATTCGGCTTTTAATGACCGATAAATCTGCTTCATTTTGTAGATTATTAACCACATCCTGATATAGATTATTGATCTCTTTGATGATTGTCTTTTTGTATTGGACATCAACCGCTTCTGCCTGTTGCAGCAAATATTCAAGCATCATGAATAATTTTTGAACGACTATAATATCATGTTTACAATACGTCCGCAAGGCAGCCATAACATTGTATATCAACGCTTCAAAACTTACCGTTTTTATACTCACGTAGGCATTGTCATCATCATCAAACAGGAAACTATTATCCAGTTTCTTCATTCGAAGTGCAAACAAATCGGTCAAATAATCAATGGCATTGATGGCCGTCCCAGGATCATTGATGCCAGGAGACATGGCTTTTAACGCGATTTCTGTGATTTGCTTAAATGCCAACACATAATTTTCGGCAACGAGTTCATTCTTTGAAAAATGAAAATAATTCAGAAGTTCATCAATGCTTTCTTCGTCCAAATCAGCACCCGAATATCTCAGCATGGGCAAGTCTTTCAGAATAAAAACACCTTTAATTTGTGCAATTTCAATTTTAATCTTTTTTTCTTTTGCAAAACTGGCCAAGGACTTTAAACTGACATCTTGAAAATAACCGGATTTTTTAGACTCTACCGTTTGCCAACTTGCAGTATCAGGGAATTTCGCTTCCGCAGATTTTTCATTGGCAATCAACTTGCTTAATCGTTCATAAGCATCATCAAAAATCTTGTCCATGATCGTTCCAACCTGTATTTGCTGGGAGATGGAATGGATAAAGTAAATGAAGGATGCCAAGCACACCGTCATAAATACAATGGCCAACAAAACTGAAAAACCAGGCAATTGGTACTTATCGCCATGCGGAGTTATGGACACCAATGTGAAAATACAATACAGCAAGGTCGCATTGTAAATCCCTAAAATCAACTGATGTCTTCTGTTCGATATCAATCCCGGAAGTAATCGTGGCGAAAAATTACTGGACGCCTGATTGAGTAAAATCATGACCAAGGAAAAACTGAAAACCATAATAGAAATCAATCCACCAATAAAAGTGGACAAGAGATCTCGTGCCGTGTCAATATTGTTGACGACCAAAAGTGGAGCGTTATCTACCAAGTATTTTGAAACACCCAAACCTTCTAGATAAATCATAATAAAAGCAAATAACAACCCTCCTAAACTAATCAATGACGGATAGAAAGCAATGTTGCTTTCTAATTTGATGATGTAGTCAAGAATATTATAAAATTGCTTTTTCATAAATTATCGTATTGTTTATCAATATTTCGTCGGACAACTCAAAAATTATATCCCAATCCGAATGAAAATCTCTCGCCATCTTCGCCGGTAAATAGATTGAATGTACCTGATAGATATTGCACTGTTGTAATTCTCAAACCGCCGCCATCATCATTATGCCATTTATTAGAAAAATCGTCATTTTGCCAAACTCTTCCAAGATCTCCTGCGGCTTATTGTTTTCCGAAGCAAAATATTGCACCCAAGAACTGCCATCTTTAAAAACAGTGAGCACTGCAAATCCTTGGAGTCCATAAGCGAAAACACCATCATTTTTTATATTGACAACAGAGGCTTTTGATCCTGCTCCAGAAACAATCTGTTTGATATTACCGTTGTCAATGTATTGCAATTATGCTCGTGACTAGAAACAAAAACAATGTCGCCATTTTCAGTCACTAATTTTTCCAAACGATTCATTAAATCGTTATACAATTCATTGTATCTGTCTTGAATGGAAACCCGGCCTTGGGCTCTAATCTGGACGGCTAAGGACGCCAATCCTGGCATTGGGATTTTCTTCTGAATAGGAAATAAATGTTTTTCGAGTGCAAACTGTCCGCCATGATTGGCGTTGGTGCACATCGGATGATGCATAGTGAAAACGATGGTTTTACCTTGAGCATTTTTGATTTCATTTTCAAGCTCCCACATCAAACGCTCTCGTGTTTTTATAACACAGTTTTCATTGATGGTCGGATGATGATCCCAGTTTTCAAGATGCCACCGGGTATCGATGATAATCCTATGAATAGTTTCACTCACATCAATAGTTTTTAGCGGACAACCATCTTCTGGAAAAAAACTGTTTTCATCCAAAGCTTTTTTGATGTATTGTTCTTCCCGCCTTACACCCGTCACGCCACCACCAACATACCATTCGTGATTCCCAGGAATGAAGATGCTCCGCCCTTTAAAATCTGCCACAGCTTTTACTTGGGGATTAAGCATATTTTCAGCCGCAGTACGATACCTATGGTTTGGCTCTGGAAGTCCGGCAGGATAGATATTATCTCCCAAAAATAATGTGTAATCGCCTTCGGTGTTTTTATCTGAAATATAATCACGAAACGCGGTTAGGCCTTGAGACATGCCATGCATTGGGGATAAACCCGCATCGCCAACCAAATAAAAAACCTTATCCACTTCTTTATCCGGAAAAATATTTTCCTGAACTTCGACGTCCAAATACTGTAGCTTGTAGGATGCACAAGCATTTATAAGGAAGGCAAACAAAATAAGGATGCTGATTTTTTTAGTAAAACTCATTAATTATTGACTTTTTTCAGAATATTTTCTAAGAAATAATTGGAATTAAAAATGAACATCTAATCCTTCCTAAGGACTGCATATGCAATGAGCATCATCCTTAATTTTAAAGATACGAATTAATTTATTTCAAGGACTTGTCAAACTGAATGCCCACTTATTTCAAAAAACTGCCGTTAAGAACTACAGGACAACATGGAGCAGCCAACCTTATGACGCGCCCATTCTGGTCGTTTGGCGAACCATTTTTGATGTTCGGGTTGTTCATCATAAGGCTTTTTTAAGAGTTGAAAAAGTTCATCAATCAATGCATAATTACCTTCGTTTGCCTGATCAATAGCCAATTGTGACATATAATTACGCAGGACATATTTCGGATTTACGGCGTTCATGTGATTTTGTCGTTCCTCATCTGAAGTAGATTCATTCTGCAATCGTTCCGCATAGCGTTCAAACCATGCATTCCATTGCTGTCTTATGATGTCAGAAATATCTGCTGGACTATAAAATGCATCATGAATACGAGTGATGCCATCTGAAGGCTTCTCTTTTTTGAAATCGCTCAAATTTCTAAAGAAAATGGTCATGTCGGTTTCAGTCAACTGCAGAAGATCTTCCAAATCTTGAATCAGCAAGTGATCGGTAGTTTCTTCTGATTGTAAACCTAATTTGGAACGCATCATTTTCAGGGATTCCACTTCAAAATCGACCGTATATTTTTCTAAAATATCTTCCATGGGTTTCGCATCTTCAATCAGCGGGTACAGTGCGTTGGCCAATTGGTATAAATTCCACAGTCCCATATTAGGCTGATTGCCGTATCTGTAGCGTTTGTGCTCACTATCGGTGGTGTTTGGCGTCCATCCAAAATCAAAACCTTCGAGCCAACCATAAGGGCCATAATCGATGGTCAATCCCAAAATGGACATATTATCAGTATTCAATACGCCATGAACAAATCCGACCCGTTGCCAATGGATGATCATTTCCAAAGTGCGTTTGGAAACTTCAGCAAAAAACTGGATATATGCGGCTTTAGATGGTTTTCCTAAATGTGAAAAATGCTGATTGATCGTAAAATCTACCAGCGTTTTTAAATTCTTGTGATCTTGACGTGCGGCAAAAATTTCATAACTCCCAAACCGCAAAAAACTCGGCGAAACGCGACTCACTATCGCGCCTTTTTCATATTCAGGATGACCGTTGTACATGACATCGCGCATCACGTCATCGCCAGTTAATGCCAAAGACAAAGCGCGCGTTGTCGGCACGCCCAAATGATACATGGCTTCACTACATAAATACTCTCTAACAGAAGATCTCAAAACGGCCAATCCATCTCCAGATCGCGAATACGGTGTCGGTCCTGCACCTTTCAACTGTGCCATCCATTGCTTATTTTGATGCTCAACCTCGAATAAATTAATGGCGCGACCGTCTCCCAATTGCCCGGCCCAATTGCCAAATTGATGCCCGGCATAACACATCGCAAATGGCTTTGTGTTTTCTAAAACGGTATTTCCCGTGACGATTTTTAGAAATTCATCGGACTGTGCGTCCTCTTCTGTCAGACCTAATTCATCCAACATTTCTGGAACTACGTGCACTAATTCGGGATTGGAAGTTTGTTTGGGTGTCACATATGAAAAACAGGCTTCAGGAACCTGTCTTCTTGTATTTTCAAGAATTGGATCGGCTGGTAACTCGGTAATAAAGGTGTTTTTTATGTTGAGATTCATGGGGTATAAATTCAGACCTGACAGGTTCTCCTCCTACGCTGAAGCTTCGGCGGACAATTAAAAACCTCACAGGTCTATTTCAATATCTATTTTAAATTTAAACAGTGGTACTTTTCAACTTATCGGCATGCATTTTTCGCAATTTCGCTAACTTCGGCGTGATTACTGCGCTGCAATATCCTGCTGTTTGATTATTGGCATAATAATTTTGATGCACCTCTTCGGCTTTATGAAAAGTTTCCGCTGGACTGATTTCAGTAACAACGGGACGTTCATAATAGGGTGCCATTTCCTTGACCACCAGCTCGGCGGTTACCTTTTGTTTTTCATCCTGATAAAAAATGACCGAACGGTATTGCGTGCCGGCATCAGCACCTTGGCGATTTAAAGTGCTCGGATCGTGGCTCGTCATAAAAATGATTAATAAGTCTTCATAAGAAACAATCGACGGATCAAAACTGACCTGGATGACCTCAGCGTGACCTGTCAATCCTGAACATACTTCTCGATAAGTTGGTGTTCCTGGAACAGTTCCTCCCATATAACCTGACACTACTTTCTCCACACCCATTACTTCATTAAAAACTGCTTCTGTGCACCAAAAACAGCCACCGCCAACAGTCATTATTTCTAAATTATTATCTGCCATCTTGATTTTTATTTAAAGGTTCTTCTTAGAGGTATCCATGGTCATCGATTCTGAATTGATGCAGTAACGCAGACCGCTAGGTTCTGGCCCGTCAGGAAACACGTGGCCTAAATGCGCATCGCAAGTATTACACATAGCTTCAACTCTAACCATTCCAAAGGAGGAATCCTTTTCGTATTTAATCGCATTCTCTTTTATAGGCTGTGTAAAACTTGGCCAGCCCGAACTGGATTTAAACTTTATCGTTGAGTCAAATAATGGCGTGCCGCAACACAAACAATTATACTGACCTTCTTCATACACACTGCACAGCGCGCCTGTTCCTGGTGCTTCCGTACCTTTTTTTCTTGCAATTCTAAATTGTTCTGGAGTTAAGATCTCGTGCCATTCTGCTTCTGATTTCTCTACTCTTTTATCGGGTTCAGGATTTCCATTTACGGCAAAATCCATCACATTTTTCCATGTAATCATGTCTTCTTGGTATTTTCATTAAAGTTAAAAATTATAATATAGTTTTGATCCGGTTTTAACGTTTTGAATTACAAATAGTCGCCAATGGACGCGTCTTCCTGATTTGTTTTTTAGTAATTTGTAACACCTATTTTATAAAGTCTCATGGCCGATATCATCAAAAAACAGAAGATTTTGTTTTTAATTATTTTAAAGAAGAGTTACTCACAACTTTTCTTTACCATAATTTCACGCATACGGAACGGGTTATGCGTGGTTTAAAAGAGATAATTGAAACTCGGACATAAACCCTGAAGATGCCATGATTCTTCAACTTGCTGCCTTACTTCAAGATACCGGCTACACTAAAAAAAGAAACGGTCATGAAGAGAAAAGCGTTAAAATAGCGACCTCTTTTTTTAGAAGCACAACAGGTAGAAAAGCATATTAGTGATGCCGTTAATAACTGCATTATGGCTACCAAATTCCAAAACGCTCCAAAAACTGAACTTGATAAAATCATAAGGGATGCTGATGCTTCCCATTTTGGAAAGGAGTATTTAAACGATGCCAGTGAACTTTTGAGACAAGAATTAAAACTCCAAAATGTTAAAACCTATTCCACGTCAGAATGGCTGAACGACAACATAGCGCTACTCTCCAGAGAACATCAGTTTTACACGGATTATGCTTTAAGAAATTGGCAATTACAAAAAGAAAAAAACTTAACCGAACTCGTTAAATCTAAAAGAAAAAAAGAACGACCATAAAGAGCAGATGAAGGCGCAATATAAAGCGAAAGCAAAAAACTTAAGCCCAGAACGCGCTGCGAATCATGGTGCTTAGGTTGATTCAAATATGATGAATTGGATGTCGGCTTTAATACATCATTCAATCTTGCATTTAGAGTAAAAATAAACAATGCTGCAAAGGCCAATACAGAAATGATCATGCCGGTCATGAAGATGGTGTAAGTTAATCTTAAAATGCGATATTTCCGTAATCGATTCTGCCAATGATCTACATTCACTTATTTAAGATGCGCTTAATTTAATTCCAACTCCTCTTATTTCGGTTCCAACAACACCATATCAAACTCAGAATCTATTTGAACGGAACCATTTTCAACAGTAACATTCTGATTGGAATAGGCGTCATACAACTGCGTACCATCTTCAAACAATCTCCCTACTTGCAGTGATTTTGATCCCTTAGGAAGATCCAATCCAATAATGACCAAGTCCTCAAAGTGCTTCTTCTTGTAACTTCTATAAAACACATACGGACTTTCCGTGATCATTTGATGGATGCCAGCACCAATCGCAGGATGGTTTTTTCTGAATTGCCCAAGTTTTTGCCAATGCTCTAAAACTGCTTTGGTAGAATCATTAGAGACGATATCCTCCCAATTCATAAAAGAACGCAAGGTCGCATCGCCTTCTGTTCCTTCAATAATCAATGCTCTTGCCGATTCATCGCCATAGTAGGTTTGCGAAGTACCAGGAGACAACAATAACTTCGTTCCAGCCTCAAATGGCTTTTCTCTCGAAGCATCAAAAGGCTCGCCGTCATCATGCGACGACAAATAGTTCAACACACCGCAACCCTTTAAAGGTCCATTTAGCGCCGTTGTGTATTTTTCAAACAGACTTTCATAGTCGAGTTTTGCTGCATCATATTTAAATTCAAAATTGATCAGACTGTTGAAGGCCTTGTCAAAATAATTGACCGATGTTCCTGCTAAATCATAGGATTTTCCTGCAGAAATACCATAACCATAAACCTCGCCCACCAAATAAAAACCATTGTCATCCAACACAGCGTCTGGATTATTCGTTTTAAATTGCTTAAAAGCGAAATCACATTCCGTTCTAAATTCTTGCCAAACGGATTCTTCGATGTGCTTCACGGTATCCACACGGTAACCATCAATTCCGAATTCCGTGATATAATCTGTCAGCCATTTCATAATATAAAAACGTGGTGCTCTTGGATGCCCGGTTCGTTCAAAAAAAGCATCCAATTCAGCAACTTCCTGTTCGTAACGGCCTTCCGCTTTCCATTTTTCAATGAGTTGTGGTGGCAAAGCAACAGCGTCATTACTCTCTGTTTTAATATCTGGAAGATTTTTAACCAGCGTACACATTATCGTCGAATCATAGGTCGTATAATCGCAAGCTGGATCAGTACGCACCCATTCGTCAGGCCAAACAGGATCCAAAGGCGTCACTGGACCTGTATGATTAATCACGGCATCCAAAAGCACACGAACACCTTTTTTATGCGCTGCATCAACCAGTTTTCTCAGGTCTTCTTTCGTTCCAAAGTTAGGATCTATGGCTGTCCAATCTTTCGTCCAATAGCCATGAAATCCGTAGGTCACACCTGTACCTTCATCCGTACCGCCATGGATTTGCTCCACAATAGGAGTCATCCAAATCGCATTGACTCCCAAATCGGAAAAATAACCATCTTCGATTTTTTGGATAATCCCTTTCAAATCGCCGCCTTCAAAACCTCGTAACTTACCAGGTGTTTTAGTTCTGTCAAAATTGAGGTCGTTTGACGTATCGCCATTATTAAAACGATCCGTCAGCAAAAAGTAAAGATTGGCGCCTTCCCAAACGAAAGGCACTTCTTTTTTCTCATCCATTTCCAGCAATTTATGGTCTTCTTTACAGCTTAATAATAAGAATACAAAAAGGCAACAGCCTAAAAATCTTGTCATGTTTATTCGGTTAAAATTCGATATTCCCAAGGCTTTAAAACGAGGGCATTCTCATTCATTACAATAGGCTCATTGGTCATATAATCGGTAAAACTTCCTTTTAAAGGTGCATTAACTGATTGTTCCTGAGCAGAAAAATTTCCGATAAAAGTTACCGTGCTATTATTTTTACTACGTTGGAGTGCCAATACCTTGTCATTGGTGGTTTTTAAATCTTTATAGGACGCTGGGTCTTTTCCTCCGTTTAAAGCAGGATTGGTATTTTTTAGATGCCCTAATTTCTCAAGTAATGGCCACATTTTTTGTTTTGTTTTCGGAATGGAATCCTTCTCGAAAAACTTTAATCGGTGGTCCAGATCATATTCCATCCCCGAATAAATTAATGTCATTCCAGGAATGACATAACTAAAGGCAGTCATCAAAGGCGCAGCATCTTTCATCCGTTCCTTAATGGTGCCGTTCCATGAATTCTCGTCATGATTGGTCACGAAATTCATCATGATAGTTCCTTTTTCATATAAAGAATCAATTTGAACCAAGCGCTCTTTCCAAGCTTTCAAACCTTTTTTCCCTTGCGCCAGGTCATTCATCAGATGATGGGTATCCCAACCATAAACCATCTCAAACAAATCATTCTGAGCCAACTCAGGCTCCCAAGCTTCGGCCAACATAAAGATATCTTTGGTTTTTCTGAGCTGTGGAATGGCCTCTTCCCAAAAATCAGTCGGAACCGAAGCTGCCACATCACATCTAAACCCGTCAACACCTTCTTCCTTTAACCAATATTGCATGTCGGCGATCATTTCTTTTCGCATTTCCTTATTGTCATAATTCAAATCGGCAACATCGGTCCAATCGGTATCTTTAGGATGGATGATGTTTCCATTTTCGTCTTGAGTATAATATTCGGGATTGTTTTTTATCCAAATATGATCCCAGCCGGTGTGGTTCGGTACCCAATCCAAAATGACATACATCCCATGTTCATGAGCGGTTTTGATCAAATTCCTAAAATCTTCAATGGTTCCAAACTCGGGATTTATTTTAGTGAAATCAGTTACGGCATAATAACTTCCCAAATATTTAGACTGTTCTTCCTCAGGAAAATCAGAGGCGAATTTACTATCGTCGCCGCCCGTAGCTTTACGTTTGGTTTCACTAATTGGAAACACTGGCATCAACCAAATAATCTTAACACCCAACTGTTTTAATTGCGGAATATCTTTTGTGAATTCATCAAAATGTCCAGAAGCCGAATATTGACGAATGTTAGCTTCATAAATAACGGCAGTTTCTAAAACAGCATCAGAAATAGGTTTTATTTCCCCCATAATATTCTCTTTTGTCAGGTTTTCTACTTTCTTTTCTTCTTTACAAGCCATAATCAGTATTAAACTGAAAATTGCCAAAATGATTTTTTTCATGGTATTTTATTTTAAATGTATGTTCAATTTTAATATATCTGAAGTCTTCCATTCTAAAGGAATGGCAACCGTTCTTTGATCGTTACTATAAATAAATTTTAATTTTTTTCGATTATTTTTAACCGATTTCGGTTTCGAATTGATGTTATGAAGAATAAGGCTAATCGACTTGGTTTGTGCTAGAAAAGCTTTACCGATCTCAGCTTCAAACTGAATTTCAATTACTTTTCCGTTGACTTCCGATTCAAATTTCAAAAGCTCAAACAGCCCTTTCTCGAAGGCATCGGCAGTCAGCCCATCATCATTATATAATTGCCCTTCGCTTTCTTTAACGTTGGAATCATAATAGTAATGCAACTCCAAGGTATTACCGTCATACTCCTTGGTACTTTGCATCGGTTTTGCCATGGGAATAAAAGCACCACCACGCACGAATGTTGGAATCTTGTCTTCAGTTACATTTACGGTTACTGTTTGTCCGCCTTCAAATTTTTCATCCGTATAAAGATCAAACCAAGTACTATTTTTCGGGAAGTAAATTTCTTTTTGAACCACCTCAGCTTTCATAATGGGCACCACTAAAAAATCATTTCCCCAAAAATATTCTGAAGCGTCTGTTTTGAGCGGTGCTGCATCGTCTTCAAAAAATAAAGGGCGCATTAAAGGCGTTCCTTTCTTATGGTTTTGAAAACTCAAATTGTAATTATAAGGCAATAATTTATAGCGTAATTCTATCGATTTTTTTGCCAAGGCCTTGGTTTTAGCATCCCAGAAAACGGGTTCTGCCGGTACAGCTTCTTGAGCATGTGGACGGAAAATAGGTTGAAAAACACCATATTGCAACCAGCGTGTGTAAAGTTCAGCATCTTGATTATCGCCAGCGAATCCGCCTAAATCAGAATGCATATAGCCCAAACCTTGCATCCCCATTTGTAGGGCGATTTCGGGTTGACTTTGTAAGCCGCCCCATGTTCTATTGACATCTCCCGACCACGGAATCATCCCAAAACGTTGCGATCCCGAATAGCCTGCACGCATTAAAATGAAGGGGCGTTCATTTGGAAAATCGGCCTTGTAACCTTCAGCAATCAATCCTGCCCAATCGTGACCATAAATATTATGCACTTCATCGGCGGTTCCGGTAGCGTGTAATAACTTGGACGGATGGACTTCAGGTTCGCCCAAATCGCCCCAAACGCCCGTCACGCCCATATCGGCAAGACCTTTGTAAACATTCCAAAACCAAGTTTTCCCCTTCGGATTGTAGATGTCGATTAATCCCGTATTTCCAAAATAGAAATCGAAAGTATAGGGATCTCCATGGGAATCTTTTGCCATCACATCTTGGTCAACGACTTCTTGCCAACGCTTGGAAGTCGTCAAAACGAAAGGTTCGGTCACTAAAATAGTATTGACATTTTCCTTCTTCAAATCCTTGATCATTTGTATAGGATTGGGAAACGAATCTTTTAAAAACTCCAGATTCCCCATGTGTCCTTGAATATCCTTTCCAAACCAAAAAATATCGATAATTACGGCATCCAAAGGAATTTTATCATCCCTAAATTTCTGAACGGTAGCTTCTACTTCTTTTTGGGAATGGTATCCAAATCGGCTTGAGAAATTCCCCAAAGCCCAACGCGGCGGCAAGGGTTGTTTTCCTGTTAAATCGGTATAATGATCTATCAAATCGATCCAGGAATCGCCCACAATAACTTGGTAGGTTTTTCGCCCAGAAATGATTTCATAAGTCAAGGTATTATCCTTTTTACTGTCTAAATCCAAAAATCCGATAGGTGCGTTATCAAAATGCACCATATATTGATTGGACGACATCATGATTGGCATGGTGTAATTCATCAATTCAGCATGGGTTTCGTAACCATAATGCGCACGATTATACAATTGTAATCTGTGTCCGCGACGATTCATTCCTAAAGCTCTTGCACCGCCTCCATATAGAACCTCATCTTTTGTTAGATTGAATTGAAGGGTTTCCAAGCTGTCATTTTTGACGTAACCCATCTTTTCAGAAATGATCGGTTTGCCTTTATAAGTATAAGAAATTTGAAAAGGTTGTTTTTGGATGCTGACCGAAATACCTGCAGTTTTTAATTCAATGGAAGTACTGGTTTTGAGTAATTCAGGCTTTAGAAGTTCTGGTTTTAGAACGACGGCATGCGAACTGGCGTTGAACGTTTCGCCTTTAGGAATAAAAGAGGTTTCCACAATGCTTTTAGTGTAGGGCGTAATTCTGTAAATGCCATCATTCACTTTTATTTCCAGAATGTTGTTTTTGAAATCCATGGATTCAAAAGTCCGGTTTGGATTTTGGGAAAAGCCAAGATTTAAGACCAGTAAGAATGTGATTAATATATAATTTTTCATTTGATGTATTTTTACCAAACCTTTCAGGTTTTTAAAACCTGAAAGGTTTAGATTTAAAAGACCTCACAGGTTTTGTAAACCTGTCAGGTCTCTAGATTTACTCGTTCTTTTTCAACAAAAACGCCAATGGAATATCCAGTCGTTTTTGCCATGAAATTTCGGTATGCCCTTCGCCTGGAAATTTTATATTCCTGAAATTCGACGCGTCATAACCCTTATCTTTAAATATTCTATTGACTCTCGAGGCATATTTTGGATAGAATTTATCCATTGTTTCCGTACCATAATCAAAATAGAACTTATGCGTTTTTGGCGACGGAACATGCGCGCTCATATACTTAAAAAAAGTATTGGTCAACAAATCTCCATCATACGGATCGCCGCCTGGCCAATGTGTTGACAAACAGGCAGCACCGCCAAACACTTTTGGATATTCACAAATGGCATACATCGAAATTAAACCGCCCATACTCGATCCTGCTACAAAAGTGTTGTCTCTGTCGGTCAATACTGAAAAATTGGCGTCGACAAAAGGCTTCAATTCCTTAACGATAAAACCCAAATAATTATCGGAAGTGACAGTATCAAACTTGAAATTATTATTCTCTGCTTCAACAAACAAAGAATCGCGAACAGATTCAGAAAGTGATTCAAAAGGCTTTTGCGGAAAATACTCACTGTGGCGCAAATCATTGATATTAAAGGGTGCGACGACGATAAAATCTCTGGTAATACTGTCCTTCATTAATTGGGCAGAAACCTCATCTACTTTCCATTCCTCATGGTTCCAAGTGATTCTGCTATCAAACAACATTTGACCATCATGCATATACAACACTGCATATTTTTTGCTGTTGGAATAGCCTTCTGGCAACCAGATATCTACTTTTCGAGGTGGAATAAAATTTGACGGAAAATCATCGATCCGCAGTAAAGTGCCTCCAGCAAAATCGCCTTCAATCGTGTCCGTTTTCACATTAGAACTATCGGCAGGCTTGATGTCAGCTTTCTTTTCTTTTGGTTTGGTTTCACAAGAAATTGAGATAATGAGAAGGAGAAGTAGATAAATAGTTTTTTTCATAAAATGTTTTTAATGTTGTGTTTATAAGTTTGAGGTATTAAAACTCAATGATCATGGAGGTCTTTCCATCAATGGTCAAGGTGTTTTCTAATGCGATTTGTTTTTCTGAAATAATATCGGTGCCAGATGTTGCTGTTTTAATCATTTCTTTGAACCGTTTCAAGTCTAACGTCTGCACTTCAGGATTGTTATTAATGACGACCATAACCTTATCATTAGCATCATATCTAAAATACACATAGACGTTATTTTCAGGAACAAACTGCATGGTTTTCCCCGATTGGATGACCGATTTTGATTTTCGCCAGTTAAAAATCTTCCTGGAAAATTCAAAAAAACCAGCTTGCTCCGCTGTTCTTCCTTCTGCAGTAAAAGCATTCATAGGATCGTCTTTCCAACCGCCTGGAAAATCGCGTCGGATATCGCCATCGCCTTTTAAATCCTTGTTGCCAAGCATGCCCAACTCATCGCCATAATACACTTGTGGAATACCTCTTACAGTAGCAACAAGCGTCATCATCATTTTATAGATATTGAGATTTGAACCATAAATGTCGTTGATGCGATTGGTATCATGATTGGCAGCAAACACGAACAAATTGTTGATGTCTGGATAGAGAAAATCATTCGTGAAATTCTCATAAGCCCTCAACATTCCTTTGTCCCATTGTTGATCATCTTCAGCAAACATGACCATCATGGCACTGTGCAATGTGAAATCCATGACCGTCGGCAAATGCGAATTATAATTCTCGATAGCACCTATCTTACTGTCTTTTTGCCAAAAGGCCATTTGCGCCTGACTGTTCATCCAAACCTCTCCAGCGATATTAAAGTTTGGATATTCGTCCATAATCGCTTTCGTCCATTTTGCAATGCCTTCTTTATCATTATACGAATAGGTATCCACACGAAGTCCGTCCAAATCAGCAAACTCTATCCACCAAATGGCGTTTTGAATCATATATTTTAACACCAAAGGATTTTTCTGATTAACATCTGGCATCGTCGTATCAAACCATCCGTTCATACAGGCTTCCTTGTCAGCTTCAGAGGCGTTGGAATCAAACTGCGTGGTCATTCGGTAACTGCTGCGTTGAAATCCTTGTTCGCCATTTTCCCATTTGTGGATCCAATCTTTCGTTGGCAAATCCTGAATCATCCAATGCTTGCTGCCCCAGTGATTGGTTACATAATCCATGATCAACTTCATGTCGCGCTTGTGCATTTCTGAGGCCAATCGCTTATAATCCTCATTGGTTCCAAACCGCGGATCGATCTTATAATAATCACTTTGCGCATAGGTGTGGTAGGAATAAATAGGCTCATTGTCTTCCAACAACGGTGTGCTCCAAATGGCGGTCACGCCCAACTCGTCCAAATAATCCAAATGATCAATAATGCCTTGAATATCGCCGCCATGACGTCCAGAAAGCTCTTTTCTGTTTACTTTTTCAACGGTATCTTCGGTACTGTCATTATCAGGATTCCCATTGGCAAACCGATCGGGCATGATCAAATAAATCAAATCACTGGAATCGAATCCTTTTCTTAATGCAGAATTTTCTCGGCGTTCCTTGAACTCATAGGATTTTTTAACACGGATTTTTTTATTTTTTGAAAATTGAAGTTCGTAAATCCCAGGTGCAACATTTTCTGTATTAATATTTATAAACAGATAGTTCGGATTTTCGGTTTTTATGATATCGGTAATCTGAATGGTGTTTGAGAACGCCACATCATATTGCGCAATATCCTTACCATAAACCATCAATTGCAGTTCTGGATGATGCATTCCGGCAAACCAAAAAGGAGGTTCTATTTTTTCTACCTGCGAAAAAATTGTCATGCTTAAAAGTAGTATTAAAATACTTACGAAATTCTTCATTTCATTCCAATTTTAAAGATTTCTATTGTTCTGCCTGCATTAAAACAGCAATAACTTTATGACTTTATGGTAACTTCTTTTCCATTGACTAAAATGTCCATGGAACCACCACCTTCCACTGCAAACTTTGTTTCGTTTTTACCAACACTTATTTTAAGAACCTGATTTCTAAAGTTGATTTTAAACGAATAGGCTTCCCATTGCTCAGGGATTTTCGGCACGAAAGACAGCTTGTTATCCACAACCCGCATACCGCCAAAACCTTCTACAATGCTCATCCAAGTACCCGCCATGGAGGTAATATGAAGTCCTTCTTCCACCTCATGATTATAATCGTCCAAATCCAATCGGGAGGTGCGCAAATAAAACTGGTAGGCTTGTTCCATTCTGCCCAATTTCGCTGCTTGAATACTGTGTACACAAGGCGACAAGGAACTTTCATGAACTGTAAACGGCTCATAAAAATCGAAGTGACGCTCTAATTCTTCTAAAGAAAATTGATCTTCAAAAAAATAAAAGCCTTGAAGTGTATCGGCCTGTTTGATATAAGGCGAACGTAAAATCCTATCCCACGACCATTTTTGATTGATGGGACGGTCT